>JAGMDP010000052.1 GCA_023128635.1 Candidatus Heimdallarchaeota archaeon
CAAATAATAACTAATCAATAGTGGGTCTTCCGGATCAGAAACATCAACAACATCAATGCGACCTCCGGCTAAGTATGCAACATCATTAATCACAATAAAATCACTAGGATTACCACCAATGTAACTACCAAGTGCTTCCCCTAGAGTATCACCAGTATCTTCGCTTATGGAATAGATAGCTAAACCATCTGTATCTAACAAGTAAGCTTCATCATCTATAATTTGAATTTTTTTGTAATAATCAAAGAAAAGAATTTCTTCCCCTTGAGCAATTTCTGTTGGGGCTTCCGGGTTAGAAATATCGATAATTTCAAATCCATCAGAACCATCAGCAAGGTATGCTCGATTTCCCCTTACAGTAACACCTGTAGCATTTCCACCATCATAAAATGAACCAAGTTTCGTCGGATGAGTTGGGTCTTCTACATTAAGTATTTGCAAACCTAATTCATAATTCGCCACAAAAAGCATATCATTACTATAACATAATCCGTAAGTTCTTCCCCCCTCATTGAATTCTCCCAATTTTATAGGAGATTGAGGATTAGAAACATCAACGATAACGACTCCACCAAAACCGTCTGCAAGATAAGCAATATTATTCTCAATGAGAATTTCATTAACAGAACCATCACCAATCCTAGCTACTGTTTGTAATGCAGGTAAACTACTTATTGAGAATATTTCTACGCCCTGGTACCATGAAATTAAATAAAAGTAATCTTGACCAACATAAATATCACTAATAACATCAAAAGCATCAAAAGGGATAATAATATTGACTATTTCAACAATAGTAGTTGGATTAGTGCAATTTAATATTGAGAATCCATGCGACGAAGTACTAATAAAAGCAATGTCATTTGAAATAACTAAATCATCGAAATTACTACCATTGAATTCTCCCAACTTAATTGGATTTGAAACATCACTTACATTCAAAATTTTAAATGTATATTGATCATCTATTGCGTAAACAAAATTGCCTTCAACATCTAACTCAAAAAATAAGGAGCCATCAGTGAAATTTCCCACCTCTACGGGATTTATAGGATCAAAAAGATCAAAGATTTTTATCCCTGCAGAGCTTGAAGCAATATAAGCATACTGATCAAGAATTCTTATTGAATGTGCAGAACCTGCACTCGATATATTGGTGATATATTGTACATCATTTAAATCACTTAAATCAAAAATATGCAAACCATCAACATTATCAGTAGCATAAAGATATGGATCCTTAAATGCTAAACTAGTAACATAGTTAGTTTGTGTATATGAATAAACTGAATTAATATTAGAGAAATTTGAACAATCGATTATTTCCAAACCATAACTACTTTTTGCCAAAATAATCAAACTCTCGTTAATAAACAATATATCATTTATACTGTAAGGTAATGCATCACTACGATAAGTGTTAAGTAAAAGGGGATTTGACAAATTTTCTAAATCAAAGATAAAGAGATTTTCCGAATAGTCAGCAATATAAGCAATTGTTCCATTTACTACAATTTGATTAAGGTACCCTAAGTTTTCATTCCAAACTCCTAACTCAACATAAGGTATGGGATCATCTGCAATAACAATAGGTTGTGTTTGTATTGGTTTATTAGCAATTACAGCAAAGTTTGAGAGATTAGACATAGTTAGCATACAAATAATGAAGATTATACATAACATTACTAATTGATCAGAAATAAGCTTATTTTTCAGCTGCCTAAATACTTCTCCTATGATTAATCCCCCAAAGATACAGTCTATATGTACATGGGAAACAATGTATAATAAATTATTCAATAAATAATCACCAAAATAAAGCTCATCGCAAAAGTTTAAAAGAGCAAGTGAGGAAAAAAATAAACGCGAAAGATGCCACCGTGGCTCAGCCTGGTAGAGCGTCTGACTTGTAATCAGATGGTCGGGGGTTCAAATCCCCCCGGTGGCTCCATTCCTTTATCAAAAAAAACTATAAGATATCATTTTCTTATCTTAAGGCATGTTTAAGTTAGTTGATTTCCTAAAAGATAATTTTGAAAAGAATTCTTATTCAGTTGATTTTTTTGATGTTATTGAAGATTTTGTTGGTGATTATGGTGTCCTTGAATTTCAGAAGAATTCCAAGCATTACGCTTTGAATTTTTTTGAAAATGCCACTAAATCTACTAAAGAAGATGTTAAGTGGGGAAAAATTCATCCAGAGCTTGAAGCAGCATTCCTAGTTGTTAAGGAAACTCTTTCTTCTAATGAAATTGTGTTAGATATGTACGGTTCTTTCGAAGATTACATTGGTTTGATCTTGAGGTTTAGATTTGGTCCAGTTTTTTATGACTTAATCCTTGCATTTGCCGATCCTAAATAGAGTCTTTTTGATCAGCATAAAATTTTATATTCCCTTAAAACACATTTAAGAGTATGTCAATTTCAACACCCTCACAATCAGATTCTAAGTGGCGTTTTGCTGGATACTGGGATGCACTTATCGGTGGTTTCATATTAATAGTTCAAGGTTTTTTATCATTCTTCTCTCAATTAAATTCAGGCCTTGGAGTTTTTGGGGGAATGTCATTTTTCGCTCTCATAGGAGTTTGGTGGCTTAGTGCGTTACTGTCTATAATTATCGGTATTTTGGTTCTCCTTTTAATATGGAAATGGTTCATCGATAAAATAGGTCGAGGTGCTCTAATTACAGATCCTATTGGGATAGGAATTGTTCTTCTGCTTTTTGGCTTAATTGCTGGAGGTATTGGAGGAGTTCTTGTATTAATTGGTGGAATTTTCTATCTAATTAGTTCAGCAAAATAGAAAAATAACGATCCCTTTTCCTTTTTTTTTTAGTTTTTTATCTTTTCATTTTCCTACATCTATTACTGGTTCTATATCACTCGTCTGTATTAGTAGTGGTTTTCGTTCGGTTTCTTCGATTACGATTTTTATGGAATCTTGTTCCTTAGTTTCTTCTTCGTCCTTTGTTCCATTTGCTTTCGCCATTACTTCTTGAATGGTTGAATCTAATTGTCGCATTGGTGTTAAGAAGTAGATCAATCCAAAAACTACCGCTGTCAAAATACCTGATGCTACAAGAACGGCATTTATTCCTACGTATTCCGCGATAACTCCTGAGAGGAATTGTCCAAGTGGTCTCATAGCTGGCGAGATCATCATTATTGTTGCAATAACTCTTCCAAGTTTCTCTTTTGGTACTAGTAATTGTATGCTTGTTATGAAACTTACATCAATCACCGCAAATGGCAATGCGTAAAGGAATAGTATTGCTCCGATTACCCAGAATCTTCCACCGAAAGTTGTTGGGATGAATATGATCGCTATTTGGCAGAGCACTTGGAATAACAGTGTTAGCAACAAAAACATCATTGGTTTACTGAAACCCCTAAATACAGCCATTAGTAATCCTCCAACTACTATTGCTGCTTGAAACATCCCTACAACAATAGCATAACTAACTTCAGTACCTCCATGAATTTTATTGACAAATAAAGGCATTAAAGCTCCTAGGGGAGACATAAGGAAGTTAATTGCCATTGCTCCGAATAATAGGGCTACCATTCCTTTTATGGCTTTGAGAGCATTGAATCCTTCCATAAATTGCCCAACGAATGATTGTTTTACTTTTTCTTCTTCCATTTTTTCTTCTGGTTGTTCTACTTTTGGAATAGTAATTATTAGTAATGGAATCAAGGCTATGGCGAAAGTAATTACATCTGCCCACAAGATCATACCAATGTTTATACCAGGTATTGCTAGTAAAGAAGCTCCGATAACTGGGCCGATAATGTAGATTAAGCCATTAAACAAATAGCTAAGACCATTTATTCTACTAAGATGTTTTTGTTGGACCATAGTAGGTGCTATGGACATAGATATTGGTGCATGGAATGCTTGAGCAGTTCCTCTTAAACCCAACATAACTAAAACTGCTGCAATGGAATTGTGATTTGTTAAAAAGAGAATTGAGAGAGTAATAGTAAAAGCTGCTTGAAAAGCATCAATCATAATCAATAATTTCTTCCTGTCGAAACGATCAGCAATAACTCCACTAATTGGAGCTGCAAAAACAAATGGACCTAAACTGACCAAGGAAGCAATTCCTAACATCATTTCACTTTGAGTTGTAATTGTGAGCCACCAAATAATTGCAAAAGACACTATTGAAGAACCAAGCAACGAAATTTGTTGCCCCGAAAAGAAGTATAAGAAGTGTCTAAACCTTCTTTTTGAACCATCTATTACTTCTGAGACTTCTTTGCTCACATTTTCAGTGTCAGAGAGTTGTATATTTGGTTCCGCCATAACTTAACACATCTTGTCTTACATTTTCTGGAGTTTTTTTCTTCCAGATTTTTTCCAAAATTTTTCTTTTATTCATCGTTCTTTTCCTCCAATTTTGAAATTCTTCCAAAATGGAATTACTTTCTAAATGAAACTATATACCAAGTACTATATAAAGTTATTCCAATATGGAATTAATTCTATAATAGAAGAATTTTTAAGCTTGTTTTAACATAAGTAGTATAGGGAAAAAGAAATGAATCAACAAAATTCAAAAAAATCTGAGATTGAAGAAAAATTAGAGAAGACAATTTACGATGAAGTTAGCTATGGTATAATTACTTCTCTCAGATTCCATGAAACATTAAATCTAAAGAGACTAGCACAACTAATTGGGCGACCTGAGACTACAACAATTCGCTATCTTAAGCAATTACTTGAAGATAAATTAATAGATATTGATGCGGAGAAAACTGCTACTAGTTGGGGAAAATTTTATCGTTTATCTAAGCCTGCCAAAGAAGTAATGGCACAGGGTGAGAAAGAACAAAAACAACGTGAAGATCATTTTTTTACAGAATTGGCTAATTACGAAAGTATGAGTGAGGAGGATTTATTAGAGGTATTTGTCCGGGAAATAACAAATAAAGAGGCATTAGAGCAAATTGCCATTCAAGTAAAACATGGAATAACTCTTGATTATAACATTCAAAAAATGATTATTAATAATTTTATAGAGACATCGAAGGGATTAACTAAACTAAAAGAAGAGAAAGGTAATGATTATTTATTAGAGAACCTTATTCTTGATCCTGCTGATATTAATACCTCTACCCTTTTTGTAAAATACTCTAAAGCTAGACATGTCTTGGCGATTATTGAAAAGTTCTTAGATTTCCATAGAGCAATAAAGGAATTGGAAAGTGAATTCAAAAAAGAAATGGATAAAGAAAAAGTTCCTGAAGAAGAAAGAAAAACACATTATGTTGGTGTCTTCATGGGAACAACTGATTTCAAATATAAATTAAAGAATAAATGAACCTAGAGTCTCACTTAACTAGTTGCCAGACCTTTATCCAATCACAATCGAAATAAGCAGGCCAGATAGTTGTTTCGTCCGGATCCAGTTCCCATCCACCAATTGCTAAGTTAATTATTACGAAGAGATTTGTGCATCGTTCAAGCCAATATTTATCGCTAAAAATTCTGCCAATTCTTATGCCATCAAAGTACCAAGTTAATGAACTCTCAGAAACCTCGACTCCGTAAGTATGAAAATCAGCAGATAAATCTGGAAGTCCAGCAGCTAACCAACCGTAAGAAGAATAATCAGACCAAGTATGCCCATAATGAACTGTTGTATACAAATTTCTTGGCTGATGAGTTAACACCTCGAGAATATCGACTTCTGGCAAACCCACTTCTGCATCTTTCAGCATCCAAAATGCAGGCCAGAAACCTCGAGATACAGGCATCTTCATTCTCCCCTCGATATATCCTCCTGTAAAGTTGAATTTCCCTCTTGAGTGAATGCATCCAGCTGTGTAGTTATAAGTTAACCATTTACCATAACCCCATTCTGGATCTGGAGCATCTGGATGTCTTTGATTTTCACCAACGAGTCTTAATAACCCATTTTCAATGAGAACATTGCTTTCATTCATGTATGCTTGATGGTTATGGGTGTGTCCATCATGAGACCAATCAGATGGATAATTATGACTCCAATGGCTTAAATTCAGCATATTACCAGAAAACTCATCCATCAGAGTAAGAGACCAATCATTTGGATTTTGATAAGGTCCAGGTATATCCAACTTTGTTGTGAAATTGATAATAAATGATGAAGAAATGAATAATAACGAAAATACAACTACGAGTATTTTCCGACCTTTGAATTTCTTTGTCACTGTTCTTTTCACCATACAACGTTCAATAAAATGGTATTAGGATCGAGAATCAAGCCACATCCTTACTGCTTGGATATGTGCAGGAGAAGCCCCGCAACAACCACCAACTATTTTCACCCCAAGATCAAGTATTACAGCAATATCACGTACAAATTCTTCGACGGGTTGCTTATAGACAGTAAGATAATTTTCTAGGGTAGGTCTTCCAGCATTTGGTTTAACAGATAATGGAAAATCTGTTAATTCTTTTGCTTCTCTTACTAAATCAATAAATAGTGTTGATCCTGGATCGCAATTCGCTCCAATAACATCAACATTTTCATCTTCAAGTAGTTGAATGCATTCTTTAAGTGAGTTGCCCATTAATGTATAGAATCCCTTCTTACCCTTATTAATGATAAAGGACGCAATGATTGGTTTAGCTGAAATTTTTCTAATTGCAGACAAAGCGGCCCTCATTTCTTCTACATCAATGAATCCCATGGCATGCCAAAGATCAACTCCTCCTCCATTACCTCCTTCTAGAATCTTCACTTGCTTTAGGGTGCTTTCTCTCCATTTCTCAAAAGTTCCAGAACCTAATGGATCTCGAAATACCCCAGATGGGCCAATTTCTCCAACAACGAGTTTTCCTTTAGGTCGTACATCTTTGATATTTTGTAAAGCTTGTCTATTAATATCCTCTAACTTATCCTCTAATTTATACCTCTTAAGATTAAGATAAGTAGCATTAAGCGTTATCGTTTGAACCATATCAGCTCCAGCTGAGTAAAAGGAATTTAGGACTTCCTTAACAATTTCTGGACTTTCCATGTTTTGAATATCTGGAGGTTTTCCTGTTGTGAATCCTCTTTTAATTAATTCAGTTCCATTAGATCCATCACCAAGAATAATTTTTGATGGGTCTTTCAACCATTTCAAGAAAGCCATAAGTTTGACACTCAGATATAGTGAGTTAAGTATTTGATAACTGAAAGGACAAAATATATACCATTACCTATCATAAAAATATTATGAGCTGGATTATAACTTTAAAAAACCATTATTCAAGATTTTTCCAATGATTAATATTTATTTTACTAGTTAGTTAGACTATGTCATACGAGGAAATAGAAATGACCAAAAAGCAACTAGTTATTTTCGATTTGAAAATATTGCTTTTCATCCTCGATTTACCCACCTATTCCTATACTTAATTTATTATTTGCAGACTATTAAATAATCTGTTAAAAATACAATGACGAAAGACTCAAGACTTAGTAATAAACATACAAATTATGAAGCTTTTATCTGTGATTACTTGCCCGGAATGTAGTTTCCAAAAAGAGGAAAAAATGCCTGAGAATTTTTGTCAGATGAAATATAAGTGCACTAATTGTGGGAAAATTATAACTCCTAAACCAGGAGATTGTTGTGTGTTTTGTTCATATGGTACAGAAAAATGCCCGTCAATGCAAGATTTAGATGTTTAACCTTTTTCACAGACAAACAAAAGATTCTAAGGGGGAACCAAAATATACGAAATACACTGATTGATAAAACAATCAAGAATAATTTGTAAGGCGAAAGAAATGATTACAAGAAAACCAGAAGATGTGTCTGTTCATAAGAATCCTCATAATGTTGAGGCGAAGAAATTATACGATTATCCGAGTGCAATTATAATTCATTTAACACTAAAACCTGGGGAATCCCTAATAAAGCATTTAACTCCTACCGATGTAGCTTTTTTTGTTCTAGAAGGTAAAGGTGTTGTACAAATAGGTGAAGAGAGAAAAGAAGTGGACGCAAATACCTTGATCGAAAGTCCTGCTAATGTGCTCCATTTTTGGTCCAATGAGAGCAAAGAAAATTTAAGAGTTCTAGTTGTCAAAGCACCAAAACCAACTCAACCATCAAAATATCTAGAAAAACCTAGAGAATAAAAACAATCCCTCATTGAACGAAAGATTCAAAAGTAAGATTTGAACAAAAAACAATACACGGAAAGGCCGGGTAGTCTAGCACGGTATGATACTTGCTTTGGGAGTAAGTGGTCGCGGATTCAAATTCCGCCCCGGCCACCAGTTTTTCTTTACTGTTCTTTATATCCCATTGTTTTTTTCCAAAAATTCTTTTGTTGGTTCTACAGAGTCAATGAAGTCTTTTATTTCATCTATTGTTTCTTCTCTATATTCCTTTTTATCTTCAACTAACATTATAAATGGGAATCTTCAGAGAATTCTATCAGAAGACTTACTTCTAACAAAATCTATTTTTCTTATTAATATTGGGAAAAGGTTCAATGTTGTAGTCTTATGAAAGATTGTCACTAACTTTTGTCGCCAGATTTTTGGAAAAACAAGCAAACCAAATAAAATATAAAACTCCTTCTTCTATTGTTTAATTAATTACTAACTATTTTACTTAATAGGGGTTTATCATTCGATGTCTAAAGTAGCTATCGTTACCGATGGATCAAGCGATCTTTCGGATGAAATAATAAAAAAATATGATATCTCTGTTGTTCCTCTTAGAATTATTTTTGGCAGTGAAATCTACAAGCTTTGGGGCAGAGATAGATGTGAAATTTCCACTGAAGATTTCCATATTAAACTTGAAAAAATATCTAAAGAAGACCTCCCAACTTCTTCTGTCCCTTCACCGGGTCTTTTTGTTGAAGCTTTTGAAAATGCTTTAAGTATCTCAGATTCAGTTATTGCTATTTTTGTTGGAGCGAAATTATCTGCTACCGTTGATAGCGCTCAAAAGATTATTCAAAATCATTTCCCAGATAAGGATATTACTATCTTTGATTCTAAACAAGCCATGATGGGTATAGGAATACAAGTATTAGAAGCAGCAAGAATGGCAAAAGAAGGAAAGACAAAAAAAGAAATTCTTGAAAGATTAACTTACATCCAACCAAGAGTTAACAATGTTTTTGTGCTTAAGGATCTTAATTATTTACATAAACAAGGACGCATTGGTCGCGCCAAAAAAATAATGGCTTCAGCTTTTAATATGTCTCCAGTTGTGTCGTTTGAAGATGGGGTAGTAATTCCACTTGGTGTTATAAAAGGGGAAAAGAACGTCGTTGCTCAGATGACGAGATATGGTGAAAAAATTCTAGAACATACTGAGACAAATGAAGTATTT
>JAGMDP010000053.1 GCA_023128635.1 Candidatus Heimdallarchaeota archaeon
AGATATAGAGAATGCTTCAAAATTAGCTCAAGCACATGATTTTATCTTATCGTTTGAGGAAGGCTATGATACAATTGTTGGGGAACGCGGGGTCACGCTTTCAGGAGGGCAAAAACAAAGGCTAGCTATTGCTAGAGCTCTTCTTGTTAATCCTGCAATACTAGTTTTGGATGATGCTAGTAGTGCAATTGATGCTGAAACCGAAAGAAGAATTCAAACAGCTATAGCCAATGTGCTAAAAAATAGAACTACCTTTATCGTCACTCATAGATTAGCGACAATCAAAAATGCTGATTTAATCATTGTTTTGCGAGATGGAATCCTCATGGATTCTGGAACTCATTCTGAATTAATAATGAGGAATATAGATTATAGACGCTTGTTCGAGAAATTTTCGGATTTGCCACCTATGAAAAAAATGGAGGAAAATTAAAATGGCAAAAATGGAAAGTTTCCGAAGTGATTATAGCATAAAATATGCAGATCGAGAATTAATTGGTCGCTTCTGGAAATATCTCATGGCTTACAAATTACAAATGGTGTTCATTATTCTCACTATCTTAGCAATCTCTGGAATTAGTATAGTTCCTCCCTTAATGGTACAAAGAGTATACGATATTTTGGAATCTAGTGGAGAATGGATATCAATTGCTCCTTACGCGATAGCTTATGTAGGTCTAAACCTCCTTTTATGGGTACTTCAAGTAGTTCAAGGTGTTCTAGTAGCAATTGTTACGCAAAAAGTGATTAAAAGAATACAAATGGAGACTTACATAAGTTTACAAGAACAAGATCTAGGGTTCTTTGATGTTCAAGCAACAGGAGAAATTATGTCTCGTATTACCAATGATTCCCAAGAATTAAATAATATGATTACAGTTGTTGGACAGTTTGTCTCGAATTTTGTAATCGTCTTTTCAGTTTTAGGAATAATGCTTGCTGTTAATTGGCAATTAGGACTTGTAACATTAGGTATGGGTCCAGTGGTCTTTATTGCAGCATTCATGTTCAGAAGGTTTTCTAGAAGAACAAGCGGGAAATGGAGAGCAGCCATTGCAGAAGTAAACACCTCATTTCAAGAGAGTGTTTCTGGAATATCCGTAGCAAAAGCATTTGGTAGGGAAGAAAAATCCAAAGAAGAGTTTGAAGTAATAAATGATGCAACATTTCAAATTGCGAGGAAAAGAGCTTTAGCTCTTACAGGTATTTGGCCAGTTTTGGATGGTGTTAGCGTGCTAAGTATATTTAGTATCAATCTGTTTGGTGGTTGGTTAGTAATCCAAAACTTAGCTTCAGCTTCAACAATTATATTCTTCATTCTCCTATTGAATAGGTTCCTTTATCCACTTGCTCGAGTTGCTTCACAGATTCCAACTGTCCAAAGTGGTTTTGCTGCCATGGAGAGGATATTCAGCATAGTAGATGCAGAAAAAGTTGTGAAGAATCCAGACAATCCTGTTTTCAAAGAAATTAAAGGACGCATCACATTTGATAGTGTAAATCACGAATATGTCCCGAATGAACCCGTCTTAAAGAGCATTAATGTTGATATAAAACCCAGCGAATCAATTGCTATCGTAGGGCATACCGGCGCAGGTAAAACTACTATTGCTTCCTTATTGATGAGATTTTATGATATAAAGGACGGATCAATCAAAATTGATGATGTTGATATTCGTGACTATGATATACAACATCTTCGTTCACAAATTGGTTTAGTTAGTCAAGATGTTTTTCTTTTTAGTGGAACCGTTCTTGATAATATTAGATTTGGCAGACCAGATGCTACCATTGAAGAAGTCAATGAAGTCCTCGATATTGTTGCCGCTCAAGAATTCATAGATGCTTTACCCGATGGTTTGGAAACAGAACTAGGTGAACGTGGTAAAGGTCTTTCTGCTGGTCAAAGACAAATGATATCATTTGCGCGAACTCTGTTAACTGATCCAAAAATATTGATTTTAGATGAAGCCACTGCAGCGGTGGATGCGTATACTGAATCAAAGATTCAAGAAGCTCTTGACCATCTTCTTGCTAACAGAACTTCTATTGTTATTGCTCATCGCTTAACTACAATTCAGAATTCTGATAGGATTCTTGTCCTTGATAAAGGTGAACTTGTTGAAGAAGGCGATCATGATGCATTAATGAAAAATGGTGGATTGTACTCAGAACTTTATGAAACCTACTTTAAGCATCAATCTGCTGAATGGATTTCAGAGATTAGTGAAGTGTTTTCTGACTAAAAAAAAAGAATCTTCTTAAGTAAGCAAAAGAAATCAATTCTTATGAAGGAACATACCAATAATCCAAAGACTGCTTTTGTCTTTTCTGGTGGGGCTAGTTTAGGGGCAGTCGAGTGTGGTGCCCTAAAAGCTATTGTGGAGCATGGTATACAAGCTGACATGGTTTTAGGAACATCAGTAGGTAGCTTGAATGGTGCAATGTATGCTTTTAACCCAACAATAGAGGGAGTAAAAGCAATTGAGGATGTTTGGCACAATATTAAAGTGTGGAATGTTTTTTCACCTTCACCAATTACTCCTATATTAAATATCACTACTTTTGGATTAAACCTTATTTCCTCAAAGAATATACGTAAACTTATTTCAGATAATTTGCAATTCACTCGTATTGAGGAAACAAAATTACCTTTGTATATTATTGGAACTGATATTAAATGTGGTGAAGAAGTAGTTTTCAATAAGGGCTTAGCTTTAGAAGCTTTGATGTCTAGTGTGGCGATTCCAGGTGCATTTCCTCCTCAACGTATGGAAAATTGTTCAATCGTTGATGGTGGTATAGTAAATAATGCTCCCATTTCTACCGCTGTTCGATTAGGAGCAGAACGTGTTGTAGTTTTTCCAATTGGTGTTCCTTCTGCAGATCAAGAACCAAAGACTGTTGCAGAAGTAATTATTCGTAGCTTTATTTTTCTTCTCAATCGCCAGTTAGCTTCTGATATTCAACTCTATAAAGATAAAGTAGAATTAATAATAATTCCTCCACCAGATTGCATTGATGTTGGACCACATGATTTCTCCAAATCAAAACAATTGATTGAAGAATCATATGCGAAAGCCAAAGAATGGTTAGAAAATGAAGGGTTTTCACCAAATGCAGATACTCATATTCATCCTTGTGATGTTCACACACCACCAGTAAATCTTATGGAAGCAGTAGTCCCTGAACCTGAAATGAAAGTAACTACTCGAGCAAAGGAAGGCCTAAAGCATTCTACAAGAGGTATAAAAAAATCATTAGATGAAACAGTTGATGAAATTTATACTGATTTGGTTAAAACCGCTGATGAAATAAAGAAGAAACTCTTCAAAAAAAATACCAAAGATGAATAAACTGATAAAAAAAGAGGATGCTAATCAATTAACATCTATTCAATCTTTTTCAGCAAAATATGTTATTTGTAAGTTTATTAAGCAACATTTATTGGAACTTTTTAATATGCATCTTTTGCTTTTTCAATTAGAACTACAAAAGTGATTAATAATGAACGCTGATCCGGGAAAACACTACGATAAAATGGGAATGGCTTATATTCGAAAGAGCAAGCAAAATCTCCATAATGTTTACTACAATAACCCTGCGATTGTCTCACTGGCTGGTGAAGTGAAAGGCAAAGAGGTTTTCGAGGTAGGTTGTGGAGGTGGTTCTCTAACAGAATGGTTGGTCAATCAAGGAGCCTCAGTCGTTGCTTGTGATGTCAGTGAACAAATGGTAAAGTACACTAAGAAAAAACTGGGTTCGAAAGCTAAAATTTTGATTGCTGATATCTCAGAACCTTTGGATTTTCTCGAGGTTAACTCTGTTGATATGATTATTGCTTCTCTTGTTCTTCATTACATCAGCAATTGGTTACCGGTGTTCAGTGAATTTAATCGAATACTAAAAAAGGATGGTTCAATTGTAATTTCCGTTCATCATCCTCATGCTGACTGGAAATGGTTTAATAAAACTGATTATTTTAAGAAAGAACTTTATGAAGACTCCTGGACAATTGATGGGAAAGCTTATCCAGTAAATTTCTATCACAGAACACTTGCCAATATGTTTGCCATTTTCAGAAAAAATGGTTTCTTTGTAGACATTTTACTTGAACCTTTTCCAATACCTGAAGCAAAAGAAGTAGATGCTCGCTCATATGAGACTCTTCTTTCAAATCCTCATTTCTTGTTTCTTAGACTAAAGAAAGAAGGGTGAAAAGCATCTATAACTAGTATTGATGCTTTTTATCTACAAGATTAATTGGAGTTTTCCCTTGAGCTATGCGTTGAATATTCTCTGTAATGATTTCTATGGTCCTATTTGAATGTACAGTTCGCTCAACAAACCCTGCATTGTGAGGAGTAGCAATTACATTTGGTAATTCCCAAATCGGATATCTAGAAGGTTTATCTAATTCTGGCCCCCATTTAGGATCCCACCAATGAGGAATCCACCAGACATCAAGAGCTGCACCAGCAATCCACTCTTCTTTAACTGCTCGATATAATGGTTCTTCTTGTATTATAGCTGCTCTCGCAACATTTACCAGATAAGCTGTAGGTTTCATTAATTTTAATTCGTGTTCTCCAATCATACCTCGAGTGGCAGGAGTAAGAGGTACAATAACTAAAACAAAATCACTTTCTTTCATAACATAATCCAGATCATCTGGTCCACCCAAGAATTCAAGGTTTAATTTCTCTTTTAGTTTCTCTGAAGGTTTTCTTTTAATTCCGAGAATCTTCATTTCAAATGCTTGTAAGCGCTTAGCTACTTCTAAGCCGATACTTCCCAAACCAATTATTCCAACTTTTTTTCCTCGAAGTTCTGTTCCTCTAAGTACAACTCTATCAGGAAATGAACTGTTTTTTTGAGGTATTTTCTTTGCTAGTGAGATCATTAATGCAATAGTCCCTTCAGCTAAAGGAACTGGATTAGCTCCAGAAGTATTCGCGACTATGATTTTCTCTTTAATTGCCTCAAAAGGTATAGCATCAACACCTGCACCTGTCTTTTGAATAAGCTTCAACTTTTTACCCTTTCTTGCTGCTTCAGCAGATAATCGAGTACAAACTACAATCTCGACATCTTGAATGAGCTCTTCAATTTCCTCATCGGTTCCTTCTTTGGGAACTATCAATTCAACATTTTCTGGCATTGAATCCTTCTGCTTTTCCAACCATTCAGCTAAAGTGGGTCGAATTACTAATACTTTAATTTTTTTCACCTTCTTCTCTTTTACAGAAAGAGAGTGAATCCTTTGATGCATGGTTTTCCTCACACGCATCACAATTTCCATGTCTTTCACAATCAACTTTTGGACAAGCACATTCTTTATTGGTCATGATTCTCACTTCTACTTTAACACAATCAAATAATACCAACATTTTATATTTGTTTGGTTACAGAAGAACATAATACTTGCCTTAGTGCTTTTTCAAGGAA
>JAGMDP010000054.1 GCA_023128635.1 Candidatus Heimdallarchaeota archaeon
GATTTACATTGAAAAACTGAATTGGAAGGATACTTTAGTGCAAGTTCGAAATCAAGAATTGGAAACCAAAAAAATACTCATTGCTGGACTGGATAATGCAGGAAAAAGTTCAATACAAGATATCTTAAGACATACACCTATAGAAGCAGCACTGCGTCGTGTTCCTAGTAAAGATATTGAGATCTTTAACAAAGATTTCCTAAAGAAGCAGTACGTGTTCTTTATTCCTCCAGGACAAGAGGACCTAAGAATGAATGAATATCATGGTTCAATGAGAAATGAATATTTTAGCAATGTTAGTTCCTTTATTTTTGTAATTGATGCTTCAGATACGTCTCGATTTGATGAAACACAGGCGGAATTATTACGATCAATCGAAGATTTATTGGACCTCTCTCCAGAATGTGGGAATTTCTTAATCTTTGCTCATAAGCAGGATTTGGAAGATGCTGTTGACAGTATGAGGATAAAAGAATTGATCCTAGAACCACTGAAACAATTATTTCCTGGCATCATTGTACAATTCAAAATTTTTGAAACATCAGTTACTCATCCTGAAACCATTCATGAACCCTTTGTTAAAGCTATAGCAAAACATGTTGGTACTTTACGAATTGATTTTGATCAATTAGCCAAATGGATAAGAGATAAAGTAAGGGCTAGAATTGTGTTAATAACTGATTCAAATGGATTATTAATAGGGGATTCGTTTACGGGAGAAGAAAATACAATTATTTATGCTGCATATGTAGCCAAAATTTTTTCTGCAACAGAAGATTTCCAAGATGATTTAGATGTTGGCGGGGTAAAGAATGTAATCTTAGAAGAAGAGAATGAGAAGGGATACAATCTAATCTCTCGCATAAATTGTTCTAAGCGAGATTATTTAGCTCTCTTTATTGGCAATCCATTAGCAAATATAGGAATGACTAGATTGGTAAATAAAAGAGGATTGCAGAAACTAAAGATAGCATATAACGATTATAAGGAATAATGAAAGATATTGAGGGCAGAAATCCTTCCAAAGAAAACATTATACAACAAGGTGTAAAAAAATGGATCGAGGTAAAAATACAATTGCTTTATTAGTTGAATTTGATTCCATGAAAGGACCGGTTTTACGAAAGAAACAACCAGTGAATTATGAGTTCCCACAAAATCTAGAGCTGGAACAATTTTTAATGTGGATTATTCGGGCTTCGGAATTCTCTGTTCGGAAGATAGAGAAACAAACAGTGTATGCTAAAACCATAGCTTTAAGGGATCCAAATTATTCTCGAAAAAAAAGGCAATTTGGTATTGCATTAATTACTAAAACAACTATTGAACTAGATGAAGCAGAGTTAATACTCGATAGAATTATCGATCATTGTAAGAAAGATGGTGATGGAAAACCATATTTTAAGATGTTGAGTGAATTACTGCAAACAATAGGGAGTTTTCCAACATATCTCACCGTTGTAAAAGAAAATTTAATGAAAAAATCAAAGACAAAGCAGAAACAGATGCTACTCCTCGAAGAGGAACAAAACACACAAGTCAAAAACATATCACAAGACAAACAATTCTTACTAATGAGTAGTAAATTACGTGTTTTTAATAAAGTAACTCTTATAGATAAAGAAAATAAAACCAAAACAATAGTATCTTTAGTTGAAGGATTCAGTAAAGTAAATGATCTAGTAGGACAGCAATTTGCTTGGGAGTCCAGTAGATACACAATTTTAGTTGACCTACAGTATGATGCTCCTGAAGGATTAGAACGTGGAGCAGATATTTTATTAAGAATTTTCGAAACACTTCCTGCAAGTAAAATCTTTAATGAAAGATTACTTGTAGCAGTTGATTTCTTAGATCGTTTATTAGATGAAAAAGTGGATATTGAATACTATCTTCCATTCTTGCAGTATTTGGTTTCAATGGATAATTTCACAATTACTGAATTTAAGACGGAAGCTTTTGACGAACAATATGAAAAAATGAAAGAAACTCATGGGGATTGGATTAGTTGCTTGAAAAATGTTGAGCTTGATGGGAAGAAGTTATCTGAATATTTCAAAGTTGTAGGAGTAAAAAGAGAGGGATTAGAACTACTTGTTGATCTGCTTTTTGTTAAACTAATTGCAATATTTTAAGAATACTTGGTGTAATTGTGTAATACCAAGGAGCTCTTACCGCATGGATGAAAAAACTACTGATTCAAAGAACAATGCAGCGTCCTCTTTGATGATTCCCGGAAAACCAGCCATTCTTTTGAATGAGAAAAAGCATGGGAAAACATTAGTTATTTCAGATTTGCATATGGGTTATGTTTACGATCAAAATAAGAAAGGAATTATTATTCCAGTTTCAAAACAAGCAGAAGAAGATCTTCTCGAGCTTGTCAAACTCCAAAAGCCAAGAAGAGTCATTATTGTTGGGGATTTTAAAAACGAGATATTTGGATCATCTCATCCTCTAGCTGGAAGGGTTTGGAATTTTCTACAGAGAATATTGAAATTAACAAGAGTGATAATCATAAAAGGCAATCATGATGGTAAAATAGAAGAATTATTGCCAGAAAATGTAGAGATTATTCCACCCACAGGGTTATGTATTATAGATAGAACTTCTGGGAAAACAATTGGATTATGGCATGGACATGCTAATCCAGCATTAGATGTTATTTCAGCTGATATTACGATTTCAGCTCACGCACATCCAGCTTACACTTTCAGAGAGACGATTGGTACAAAAATAACTGAAAAGGTATGGGTGAAAGCGAAGTGGCGACAAAATGAGAAGAAACAAGATAGAATTCATATTATATTGCCAGCCTTCAATCGATATATAGATGGGTATTCAGTAGATGGTAAGTTCTTTAATTCAATCGTTTTAATGAAAGAAGGCATTGATTTTGACAATGCTGAAGTTTTTACTCTTGAGGGTGTTTTAATTGGTACAATAGGACATTTACAGAAAGCACGCCAAGCTTTCGAAAAAGAAATGAAAAGAAAAAAGAAATAAAAAATCTTTTCTAGACAAAATTACTTTTTATTTGCCCTAGCAACTACAACACCTGAAATAGCACTATGCATGACTCCTCGAGTAATTCCCGCACCATCTCCGATAAAGTAAATGTTTTTCACATCCTTAGATTCAAGATCGTTAGTTAAATCTATACGAATACTATAGAGTTTAATTTCAGGAGCATATAACAAAGTATTAGGACCATCAATTCCAGGCATAATTCTATTCAAATGAGTTAAGAAATCCCTCAAGTCACTCATGACTCGAGATGGCATTGCAAAACTTATGTCACCAGCAACCGCACTCTCAAGGGTAGGTTTAATGACTGAACGAGATAATCTGTCAGGAGTTGAACGTCGACCATTTTTAAGATCCTCGAATCTTTGTATCAGAACTGAGTTTCCACCGGATAACATATTTGCCAGATTAGCAACATGCTTTGCATATTGTATTGGTTGCTTGAATGGTTCTGTAAAATTACAAGTGACTAAAATAGCAAAATTTGTATTTGGACTCTTAATATCAGTTCGGCTCTCACCATTCACACAAGTGGTTTCATCATATCGTTCTGTTGTAACATAGCCTTCTGGACAAACACAAAATGTTCTTACATTGTCTTCGTAAGTTTTCGTGACATATTCAATTTTAAACTCATAGAGATTATCTGTAAATTCATTACAATATTCATTCAATGTTTCAACCCGAACGCCAATATCAACTGCATTATTCATGTAAGATATCCCCAACCGATCGCATTCTGATTTTAACCAGTTGGTTCCACCTCTACCAACCCCCATGACAATTTTTTTTGCTTTATACACTTTGCCAGAGGATGTTGAAACACCAATTGCTTTTCCATTTTCAACTAGAATTTTATCTACTTTTGTTTTCAACACAATGTTAATTTTGTCGTTCAAAAACCTGTAAAAATTATCCATAATGGCAGCAGCGTTATCAGTTCCTAAATGACGAATAGGATAAGTAATCAAACGCATATTCTCTTTACGACATTTACTATCCATTTGCTCTACGAATGCAGGATCTGGACTAAAGTATCTATCGTTGCCATTACTAAAGGAAAGAATCTTTTGATCTACATATTCAGTATATTCTGCTAATTCATCCAAAGTAAGAAAATCACTCATCCATCCTCCGACTGTGCCAGTCACATCTTTAGTTATTTTCCCATCAGACCAGGCACCAGAACCTCCAAATCCACTTGTAATGTCGCAAATTTTACAAGCTGTACATTCTGTGTTATTTTCTCTTCTAGGACATCTACGTTTGAAAACTTCCTTCCCTCGATCGATTAGAGTAATTTTAGTATAACCTTGTTTTAACAATTCGAGTGCACAAAAAATTCCCGCAGGACCTGCACCAACAATAACAAAATCATCCATTGTTTCTTACCTTGATTTTATTTATTTACCAGATAAAAAAAACCTTCGTTAGCTTTTCTAATTTCTTACCACATTTCAATTTTTCAGTATTTTTTAAGCTAGAGAGAACAGAAAGATAGTTAGATTATCAAATATCAGATAAAGGATGTAACCAATTAACATAAAGGAAACAAAGGGTAATCCTGGAGTGACCCAAACAGTTTCTTTTTTGCGAGATTGTAACTGCCACAACGTACGTAATTGCCTCCTTTCCATCACATCCTCCTCATCCAAACCAAAACGAA
>JAGMDP010000055.1 GCA_023128635.1 Candidatus Heimdallarchaeota archaeon
CCTATAAATATCCCTTCAATCGGCCCATGAAATATTCCTTCATTAAAGATTATTGTTTCATTATCAGCAGATTGAAAATCTTTCTTCTCTTTAGAGAATAATTCACGATATTTTAGCAGAACTAGGTTTGGTTTCTCATCTTCATCATCTGTTTCAATAGAATGATCTTCAGTTATTTTCTTAGCGTCTTTTATAACTTCTTCAGCAGTCAATTCACTTATGGATTTATCAAATGATTTGAATAATTTACCAATAATTGTTCCTGTAAATTCACCACTGATTTTTCCTTGGAAAATCCCTATAAATTTCCCATCAGCTTTTCCTTCAAAATTACCTGTAAACTTGCCTTGAAATTGTTTCTTTGGTAATTCTTCAAGGAAATCGAAATGCATTCTATCATAATTGATCTTACTTACCTTCTTCTTATATCCAAACATGAAGCACCGTATTTTTTCTGAAGTTGAGCCCCTTACCTCATTGAATAATGAACCTTTAGCAGCTGTTACAGTATTAACAATCATCAAGAAAAGAGGATAAAACAGAGCTATTAGTCCTGAATTAATGAGAATTGAAAATACTGAGGAGTTTATTATTAGAATCTCTTGCCCAATATCTACCCCTAAGATATTTCCACCAAAAGGATGCACTGGAGTGAGTACTGCGAGAGCCCAAAGTGCTTTTGTATCAGCTCCGCCCCACACTCCGAAATAGAATAAAACAAAACCAAATATGAATCCTATAACGATGGTGAGTAATACTTCTGCTAGTGGTTCATAAAAAGAATAATCACCTACGAAAAAGACAATATAGAGAATATCAAGAATAACACCAATACCTATCATTAATATCCATACTATTTCTCTGCGCACTTCTCGAAACAAAAGATCTTCAATACCTGCGTAAAGTAAAGCAGCTATTGTTAAAATCGGAACAATAATTTCATAGACATCGAGAAAAGTCATTTTTGTACACTCATTTCTTTTATGACAAATAATCAAGTTGATTTCTTTTTCGCACTGGTTTTCTTGCTTTCTTTTTCACTTTTAGTGCTTTCAGTTTCCTCCTCAGATATTGAAGGACGTATACAACCAACACCAATCAAAATATTACGTAATTTCTCGAAATCTCCTTCAGACAAAGTGGATATTGGACTTCTTGGATTGCCAACACTAACACCAAGCATGTTCAAGCTTGCTTTTATTGCAGTCGGAAATGATCCAAGTTTTAAACCAATTTCTAAAGGAATTAGCATTGTTTGTATTTCCTCAAAACGATCTTTTACTTCTGCATTGTAAGCTTCATACAATTCGCACAAAAGATTTGGAACAACATTAGCACTAGGAACAATAGCACCTTCGACTCCACTTTCTTTTATTGCTTGGGGAACTAGCAAACCTCGACCTGTATAAACCAAAAATCCATCGCTAACTTGTGCACTTATCTGTGATATCTTCCTGAAATCACTACTAAGCTCTACAAGTCCCACAACGTTATCGAATTTAGAAATCTTACTTATCAACTCCACAGATAAATCGTGTTTACAATGGTTAGGATCGTTTACTACAAGTAAATTGCTGTCAACTTTAGAACTAATAAACTCAAAATGCTTAACCAATTCTTGTATAGTTAAACTTGGGATTCTTGGAGGATATAAAACTAAACCATCTACTCCCGCTTCTGTGGCGTATTTAGCAATTGAGAGTATGTGAGTATTGGATTCTGTTGGTAACCCAACATAAATTGGAACGTCATTATTGACTTGGTCAATTACCGTATCGATTAGCTGATGATATTCAGTATCAGTTAATGAGTAGGATTCACCGCAATTACTAGCAGGAATTATTGCGTTTATCTCACTATTAATTAGGAAATCAACGAGTTCACGAAGCTTGGCTAAATCAAGTGCTTCCTCTTTATCAAAAGGTGTTACACAGGGGCAACCAATTCCTTTGAATTTCTTACCCATTCCTTATCATCTCTTCATTTATCTTGAATTTTGTAGTTTATAATTTATTTTGCTTTGTCAACCAATTTCTTTGTTCCACATACTAGACAGAAATCCTTTGTTACATTTGGATAAGCACAGAATGAGCAAGTTCGTTCATTCGTTAAATCAGATTTTACGATAACTCCAGTAGTTGGAAGAAAAGAAATAGCTAATTTTCCATTCATCTTTAATGCAAGAATTCTTTGTCGAAAAGAGTCAACGTCCATGTTCAATTCATCTGCTGCTTCTGTTAGAGTAATCTCTTTTGCTGTTAAACTCGAGAAATATTTCAGAATACGCATATCAGTAATTAATCCTTCAAGTATTCCGGAAATACTAATGATAAGTAACATGCAACCAGGAACAACTAACCAATGATCTCCGGGAATTAACGGTCTAGCATCGGTAGCTATACTGCCCCATATAATAAAGAGAATACCAGTAATTCCACTTACAATGAACCAAGTATGTTGATTATCTCGCATTTTTTTCCCATCAATTTTTTAGTTTCTTTTCAGTTCTTGAGGAATATAACTAATTAAATAAGAATTAAAGCATTTTCATTTGGTTAAACTTGATGATTTCTAACGATAAATAAAGAACAACTTTTAGGTTTTAGTCAAAGATGGTATCTGCAGCAATTTGACTAATCTCAACGTGAGCATATCTAACAGCTGTTTTGCCTTGAGAAGTGAGTTCATAGACTTTACGTTCTCGGTCACCATCCCATTTAGATTTACTAATAATATATTCTTTCTCAACAAGTCTATGGAGGGAAGGATAGATCGTACCCAAAGCGATTTTTTGCCCAAAATAATCATCCAATTTTTCAACTAACTCATAACCATGAAGGGGTGAATGCTCAAGTATCAGGAGAATTCTGAATTGAGCTAAGCTTTTAAGAAGTTCAATTCCTGGTGCATCGGCTTCTATTTTTGGACTCTTTATATCAATAATGCTTTGAAGTGTTTCTTGGGCATTATCCATTGCAATACGACCCATTCGAGTGTTGACATAAGTTTTCCTTTTGCGACCGGAAACTATCATTGTGGTGCTCTGAATATACTCTTTATTCTCCATTCGTTGAAGTAAAGGATAGATGGTTCCAGGAGAAAGACGACGGCCATATATTGGCTCTAGTCGACTTGCCAGTTCATAACCGTGTTGTGGACCATGCTTCAAAATAAGCAATATCAATAACTGAGTTAAACCCGTAAGGAGCTCATGACCAATATTTTCTTGAGTGTTAGACTCATTTGGATTAACACTCTCACTCTTTTCTGGCATAAATTCACAACGATATAAGCATGATATGATATATTTTCACTATACAAGAAAGAATATGTACCTTATAATATTTATTGGTTTCAATTTACAATAGCACAAAATTAGAATGAAATAAGAAAAAGAGAAAAAAAGGAATAGAATTGAGAATTCTATTTCTTAGCTTTTGGTTTTGCAGCTTTTGGT
>JAGMDP010000056.1 GCA_023128635.1 Candidatus Heimdallarchaeota archaeon
TGAATATGCTATCCAATTAGTAAAGAAGGGATTAGCATTTGTTGATGATCTAAGTGTAGAAGAGATTCGAGAACAAAGAGGATCTATAACAGAACTTGGAAAAGAAAGTCCTTACAGAACCAGAACTATAGAAGAGAATCTAGATCTTTTCACACGCATGAAGGATGGAGAGTTTCCAGAAGGCTCGAGAGTTCTTCGAGCTAAAATTGATATGGAGCATCCAAATCTCTTGATGAGAGACCCAATAATTTACAGAATTCTCCATAAATCACATCACAACACAGGTGATAACTGGTGCATTTATCCAACATACGATTGGGCTCATGGTCTTGAGGATTCTATCGAAGGAATTACTCATTCTATTTGTACTTTAGAGTTTGATGTTCACAGGCAATTGTATGATTGGTACTTAGATCAGCTCGATGGTGAAGATGGTAAACCCATTTATCATCCTCAGCAAATTGAGTTTGCTCGTTTGAATCTCTCATACCTTGTTCTTAGTAAGAGAAGACAATTACGACTTGTTAAGGAAGGATATGTCAATGGTTGGAATGATCCTCGATTACTAACAATTTCCGGAATGAGACGTGGTGGTATAACTTCTGATGCTATCCGTAAATTCTGCAAGCATATTGGTGTTACTAAACGAAAGAGGATTGTTGATAGGTCTGTATTCGATAAATTTGTCAGAGATGATTTAGACGAGAGATGCCCCAGAGTTATGGGTGTGCTTAGACCACTGAAAGTTATTATTACTAATTATCCTGAGGACAAAGAAGAAGAGATTATTGTTCAAAACCATCCTCGAGATAAGAAGATGGGAACTCGCAAAGTGAAATTCACTAAAACCCTTTACATAGAACAGGAAGACTTCATGGAAGACCCACCCAGTGATTATAAGAGACTAGCTCCTGATAAAGAAGTAAGATTACGATACGCTAGTATCATTAAGTACGATAAAGTGATTAAAGATAAGAAAACAGGACTGGTTAAGGAAATCCATTGTAGTATCCAGCCAGAAAGTGAAGCAAAGAAATCAATTGGAACTATCCATTGGATTTCAGCTGAGCATGTAGTACAAGCTGAAATACGATTATTTGATCGACTCTGTATTAAGGAAAACCCTATGGATGTCGAAGAAGGAAAGGATTTCACAGATTACATCAATCCTAATTCCCTTGAGGTAGTAAAAGGTTTTGTTGAACCATTTATCCAGAAAGCAAAAGTAGGTTCTCGATACCAATTCGAGCGTTTGGGTTACTTCAATATTGATCCCATTGATTCTAAGAAAGATAGTTTAGTGCTAAATAGGATCATAACCCTTCGAGATTCATGGACGAAGAAATAAACATTCAGCAGTTATTTTCAGAGAAGTGACCAATTTGACAAAAAAGAACACTAAACAATCAAAAATTGATGATTTATACAATCAAGCGTTAAAGCATTACGAAATAGAGGAGTTTGATGAAGCTCAAGAATGTTTACAACAAGCACTTGAATTAGATCCAACAAATATGGATTTAATTATTGGTGCAGCAAATTTCCATTACGATTTGTATGAATACGATAAAGCACTTGAATATCTCTTGAAAGGTTTTGAATTAAAACCAACAAACGATGTAGTAGTAAGAGGAATTGCAAACATCTATGTTCTCCTCAAGGATTTTGAAAAAACAATTGAATTCTGTGAGAAAGCATTTGCAATAGATCCAAAGGATTTCAGAGCGTACCTAATAATGGGCAGCGCTTATTTTCAACAACAAGACATAGAGAAAGCTGAAAAATTATTTAGAAATGCAGCTGAAATTAATCCTGAATCAGCTGATGTTTGGTTTAATATCGGAGTTTTACACAAAACATTGCAAGAGTTTGAAAAAGCATTAGAAAATTTCCAAAAAGCAATTTCACTGGAACCAGAAGATATCATGTTGTATTTTTCAATAGCTGAAACTTTTGAAGATCTTGAAAAGATGGATGAAGCCATCGAATATTATTACAAAGTTTTGGAAAAAGATCCAAAAGCATTCTCAGTCTTGATTCGACTTGCTGAATTGCATTTCGAAAGAAAAGAGTTCAAAAAATCCGAGAAATGTATGCTAGAGATTTTGAAATTAGATCCGGAAAATCATGTCACCCAAAATAATCTGGGGTACATTTATCTTGCAATGGGAGACCTTGAGAAAGCTTTGAAGCATCTAAATAAATCCATAAAAATAAATCCAGATTTCCCTCATGCATGGCATAGTTTTGGCGAGTATTACGAAAAAATTGGGGAAAAAGAAAAAGCTCTAGAGTGTTTTCAGAAAGCAGTTGCTTTAGATCCTAAAAACCAAGAACATCTTGAAGCACTCAAAGAATTAGAGAAAAAGAAAATTGAAAAATAAATCTAACTCTGAAGAATTTTCGTTTTACGTTTCTTCAACTCTTTTTCTCTCTTGCTTTCAAGTAAATCTACAAATGCTTCTAATCTTGTTTGAAAACCCGCATCTCCTGTGTGTTCATCTACTACAAGGGATAAAACTGGCATATCATTTTCACGACTCACTTGAGGGAAAATACTTCTTGCTATGATTTCAGGCATACAAGTGAAAGGATAGAGGTGTATTAATCCATCCCAGCCTTTCTTCTTATAGAGAATAGCATCTCCAAGATTCTCTTGTGTTTCACCACCAACTCTGTATGGAACATATTTAGTGCCATAGGAATTTGCTATTTGGAAATCCATCTTTTTGAACGGATTTAATCTTTGGCCAACATCAATAAATCTCCTTAATGTTACAGGAGTCTTTGTAATTACTCCCAACCCATTTAATCGTTTATAGATATCCAAGTTCAGTGTAGGTTCTAAGACAACATAAATTTCACCATTCACTACGACTTTCAAAGGATTTGCTTTTTTATCCACTTCCACATTTTCAGCAAACATTTTTGAGATTGTTTTCTGTAATTTTCTAATCTTACTCATTTTTCTTGTCGATACGATTAGTTGGTATGCTTCATTAGCAATTCTCTCTGAACTTCCCTTTTCAATTTCAATAGCTCGATATTTAAACAATAATTGGTCTGTTAAATCCGTTAATCGATTTTTAACCCAAGCAATTTGAAAAGCCCTAATTGTTTGTAAAGTATTGAGTCCAACACTAATACTCTTCATCACTCGTAACATATCTCTCGTACTTTCATAGTCTATTCTTATCCATTTACAATCATAGCCCAAATCCTCTAGAATGAATTTTTGAACTTGCCAATAAAAACGAAAGCGACAATAACCATGCCCTCCACCCATTCCTAATTCATCGGCTCCACGTTCTAAACTTTCAATAAAAGTACCTAAAGTGAGTTTGAAAGGTGTACAGACAAATTCTGGTGAATATCTAGATCCAAGCTGAAATGTTTTCTTACTCGGTTTATTTGGAATGACTAAGTCGTATCTTCCTAACTCGTGAAATAATGACACGAATACGTATTTAAGAGACCCGAAGTGTGGGAATGTGAGTGGCATGTTTTTCTTTCCTCCATCGTAACATATCGACAAAAGCTTCTATACGAGTTTTCATTCCCGCTTCTGCAGTTAAATCGTCTAAGACTAACTGTAGCAAAGGAACGTCTCCTTTTTGTAATGCAAACCTATTTGCTAATTCCCCTGCTAATGAATCAGGACCACAACTGAAAATCATTAAATGAATTATACCATCAACACTTCCTTTTTCAATGAAATACATGATTGACCCTAAAATCTCCCGTTCAAATTCAAAGTATAAACGATTTTCTAATTTGTCCAATTGCTCATCAATTGGTTCTCTTGGCATTTGTTCAGAAGTAATGATGTCAGCACCATAGGATTGTAATTTCTTACGAATATCTAAAGAACAAAAACTATCATTGATAACATAGGTATGACCAACAAGAGCTATTTTTAGCATCTTTTCATCTTTTACTTCATCGGGAGGATCATTAAGAAGAATAGCTGATTGTTCCCACAGATGAAGTGTTTCCATATCAATAATCAATTTTTTCTTATTTTCTTTATCAGCTTTCAATGCTTTTCTCATGGCTTTAATAATTCGGAAGGGATTTTTCGTAAAAACAAAACCAACTTTGAGGACTTCTTTGAAAAAATCAATTTTCCCATGACCATACTTTGCCACATTGTAGTGAGGTGCAATTAATTCTGGTAAATCCGGATACAGAGAACGTAAGACATCAGCTAAACCAATAAATTTGGGGCACCCCACGTCTGTTTCATGTTTACTCCCAAATCTTGGAACGAAAAGATAATCGACTTTGTCTTTTAGCTCCATAACATGACCATGTAAAATTTTAGTTGAATAACAATCTTCATCCGGAGCTATTTCAATAGCTACTTCTCTTGTTTTCTTTGTTGTTTCTGATGAGACTACCACTGTAGCTCCTAATTGCGTGAAAAACGTTTCCCACATTGTGGCAAATTTATAATAAATTAGTGCTCTTGGTATACCTACCTTTTTGGACATTGACTACCCATCCTGAAAGTTTCAAGTGACTTACTTAACTTGTATAGTTGTATTTGATAGGTATTATTTTAGTATTATCGTAAACAAATCATTCACTAGGCAGAGATTTTTGAATTAGAATCAGTTGCCCTAAGTGATACGAATTATGTTGGAGAAGAATCTGCATTATTTTATATTTTTGAACGTTACTCCAAGAAGGAGTAGGATGAGAGAAATCAAGAGTATCAACTAATTTAGCAATAGTCTCTAATCCAGCCATAAATTGCTTCTTATGAGTTTTGAGAGTTTTTTCATCACAATCTTTTTCCGGAAATGATTTTAGTTCAATATTTTCCTTGAATGAAGTATCATCATCTAATAATAACATAACAAGTAGTTTCTGCCAAAAAATCATGTGATAGAAAATCTCCCAAATAGTAGATACATTGGGAGCAATTCGTTTATTTACAATATCAAATGGGAGTTTTTCAATAGCATCTTTGGTGTTAAGATGAGTATCCCCGCCATTAAGACCATCTTTCAAATGAAGTCTGAATTCTTCAAAAAATTTCTCTGATGTCATTATTCTCAAATCTAAATATAACTAGATAACTAATAAACCATTTTGAAAGCAAAACCAAGAGTGACAATTAAGATTTTAACTTTGTATCGTTATTTACCAATGTAATGGTGGATTATATTGAAGAAAGAGAGATTTCTCACAATAATTATTCCAATTCTGTTAGTAGGATTAGTAACAAATCTTGGGTTTTCAACTAAAACCAGTAGTTCTGAATCTAAGATATATCAAATAAATCTTGACAATACAATATTGGATCTTGTTGAGCATGCACCTATACTTATAGTATCAAATAATGATTTTGAAACTTTGAATTTTACAGGAGAAGGAACTAATCTTGAACCATATATTATAACTAATCTATTCATCAATGCATCTGGAGTAACTAATGGAATAGAAATACATAATACAAATGCTCATTTTGAAATAAAAAATTGTACGATTTTAACGGATTATATTGCCATTCTATTGAGTGCAACAGCAGCAAGCACAGCAAAAATCATCAACAATACATGTATATCAAAATCGGATGATGGAGCAGGAGCAGGAATAACCGGAACGTATGGATGCACTATAACTGACAATGAGTTTGCGAATTTCATGCAAGGAATTCATCTAAACCATGCACATAATAATATCATTACAAATAACATCTTTCCATTCAATAATTATCAAGGCATTAACATTCGGTATTCAAATTACAATGAAATAACCTATAATTTAATTCAAAATACACAACAACACGGGATAGCAATAGTAGGAGAAAATTCACATGATAATATTATTCATCATAATACCTTCATCAATAATTCTCTAGCAGAAGAATATAGAATTGATGGAGAAAGAACTGGAACTATAGGAAGCCAAGGGTACGATGAAGGATATAACAATTTTTGGTATGATGAAGAAGGAAAATATGGCAATCATTGGTCAGACTTAGAAGGAAGAAAAACTTATCCAATAGATGGTCCAGCAGAAGCTGAAGATATTTATCCTTTAGAATTAACCTACAATGTAAGTGCAGATATATCAGTTATAGCAATCATAACAGCAATAATTACTATCAGTAGTTTAGGTAAACTCCTTAAGAAAAAGAAAAAACAATAAGAAAATTACTTTTTCGCACATAATAGTTTTGAAAGAAAAATTTAAAACATAAGTTGGAACAAATGAAATACAAAATAGACCCGTAGTGTAGCGGCCCAGCATCGGGGACTTTGAAAGAAGTCCGGATGGCTCGGATTCCCAAGAATCCCTGGACGAGAGTTCAAATCTCTCCGGGTCTACCATTCTTATTTTTATTGCGATTTTCCAAGACTGTTAGTTTTATTTATGAACTGGAATCAAGAAGTGTTATTTTAGGAGTTATGTTGCTAAAATGACAGATGAATTCATTCTCAACAATTTATGTGTAAAGCACAAAGTAATCTCTGTTAAACGTTTACATGAATTACAAGCTGATATTGATAAAACTGAACAAGACGGAAATCTTAGTAATAATAAAGTGTTTAGATCTTACATTGGTAATTTTAAATTCCAAGTTCCTGAAAATCTCCCAAATGCAAAATATATTGTTGTATTAGCCATCGAGCATAATCTCGCTAAAGTTAATTTTCACTTAAATGGTCAAAAACATGATATCATTTTCTCTTCGCCTTACCATAACCTTGATGCTTCAGTTGAAGAAATGGGTGAGTTAGTGAAAAAAGAAATTGTTAAGGAAGCAGGTTTCAAAGTTGAACATAATAGAGCCATGCATATTAAGTTACTAGCAGTAAGAAGTGGTCTTGGGAGATATGGTAGGAACAATATTTGTTATGTGAAAGGTTTAGGTAGTTTTCTTTCAATATATACATTCTTTACTGATTATGATTTTCAAGTGGATAATTGGCATGATTTGAGAATGCTTGATGAATGTGAAAATTGTTCTATTTGTTATGATAGTTGCCCAACAGGTGCTATATCTGAAGAGAACCTCGTTATTGACATTGAGAAATGTATTCCGCTATACAATGAAATCCAAGGAGAATTTCCTGAGTGGTTTCAACCAGGCATTCACAGTTCGCTAATGGGTTGCATTAGATGCCAGCAATATTGTCCTGCTAACGAGAAAGCAGTTGAGAAAATCATTCAATTAGAAGATATAACAGAAGAAGAAACCAAAATGATTTTGGATGGACAACTCGAAGAGAAATTAGCACTTTCAATTGGACGAAAGCTGAAAATGTACGATAATATTAAAACAGCTGAATATTTTTTGCCTGTAATTAAAAGAAATCTTGAAGTATTATTAGAATAATCTCACTATTAAAGTCTAGAATGCATATGACTTAAATTAGTTAGGTGGAGAATATTATATTCCACGTTGTTAACTACAATCTCCAAAAAATTGATGAATTTAAGATTATTGTAGTATTTTAGGGGTAGCTCTGAAAATTGAAAGAAGAATTCATTCTTAATAATTTACGTGTAAAATACAAAGTGATTTCAGTTAAACGTTTGCAAGAATTACAAGCAGATATTGATAAGACTGAACAAGATGGAAATCTAAGCAAACTTAAAGCATCTAGATCTTATATTAAAAAATTCAAATTTCAGCTACCTAAAAATTTTCCAGATGCAAAATATATTGTAGTTTTAGCCATAGAACATAACCTAGCTAAGGTTAATTTTCATTTAAATGGTCAAAAACACGAGATTTTTCTACCTCATGATTATCACAAACTAGATGCTTCAGTTGAGGAACTAAATGAATTGGTAAAAAGAGAAATTGTTAAAGAAGAAGGATACAAAGTTGAGCATAATAGAACGATGTTTTTGAAGCTACTTGCTGTAAGAAGTGGACTTGGGAAATACGGAAGAAATAATATATGCTATGTTGATGGTTTAGGCAGTTTTCTTTCACTTTATACTTTCTTTACTGATTTTGATTTTCAAATAGATAATTGGCATGAACTAAGCATGATGGATGAATGTGATGATTGTACTATCTGTACGGATAATTGCCCAACAAGAGCAATCCCAGATATAGATGATGAAGAATTCATTATTGATGTCGAAAGTTGTATACCTTTTCATAACGAGCTTTTAGGAGAATTCCCTAATTGGATGCCAACTGATGCTCACAATTCTTTATTTGGTTGTAGAAGATGTCAACAATATTGTCCAGTAAATTCGAAAGTTATTGAGAAGATAATACGATTAGAAGATATTACAGAGGAAGAAACAAAAATGATTTTAAAAGGAAAAAATATCGAAGAATTGACAAGATCTATTGGTCAAAAACTGAGAATGTTTGATTCATCTGTTGAATTCAATTTGGATATAATTAAGAGAAATCTTGAAGTATTATTGAAATAATCTCACTAAAAATTATAAACTAAGGCATTAATTGGTGTAGTATTATGTCCAATCCATCAATCAAAGAAGCTCAAGCTTTTGAGCATTCAATAGTAACACATGGAAACGTTAGAATTACTGTATTCACCTCTCGATTATTTCGAATTGAATATTCAAAGAATAAGAAATTCGAGGATCGACCAACTCAGATTATATGGAATCGGCAATTTCCGGAAGTCCCAATTGAAATCAAAAAAACCGAAGATTCTCTTGAAATTACTACTGATGATTTGAAAGTACTATATCGTGATACTATGAATGCTCCTTCACCTTCAAATCTTATTATTTCTGAAATAAATGAAGATTTCACTTGGCACCCTGGTAAAAAAGACTCTGATAATCTAAAGGGAACATCGCGAACACTTGATGAAGCAGATGGAAAAATTTCATTAGAAAATGGATTAATCTCTCGAGTAGGATGGAGTATTATTGATGATTCTAGTTCTTTAGTTTTTAATCAAGATGGATGGATGGAACCTCGAAAAGCATCATGTTCTGATGTTTACTTCTTTGGATATGGAATAAAGTATCAGGATTGTCTTGATGATTACATCAAATTAAGTGGAAAAGTACCTCTTCTACCTCGATGGATATTAGGAAATTGGTGGTCTCGTTATTGGGAATATACCCAAGAAGGTGTTGAGCAATTAGTAGAGGAATTCAGAGAGAATGATATTCCCTTATCGATCTTTATTATAGACATGGATTGGCATATAACTGATGTGAAAAATTACTGGAAAAAACCAGAACATAGAGAAAAGGTTCCTAGGAAAATTATCCCTCCAGTTCATGATGGCTGGACAGGATTCACGTGGAATGAAGATCTTTTTCCTGATTACAAAAAATTGCTTGAGTTCCTTCGAAGAAATAATGTTCGTACTGCTCTTAATCTGCATCCAGCAACTGGCATTTACCCACATGAAATTCAATATTCTAAGATTTCAAATCGTTTAAGTCAAGATCCAAGAACATGTAAACCAATAGATTTTGATATCGCGAATCAAGAATTTGCTAAAGCGTATTTTGAAGAAATTCTACACCCTTATCAAGAAAATGGCGTTGATTTTTGGTGGATTGATTGGCAACAAGGTAAAAAAACAAAGTTGCCAGGATTAGATCCTCTTTGGTGGCTCAATCACTTACATTTTGAAGATTTATCTTCTGATTCTAAAAAACGTCCTTTGGTATTTTCACGATGGGGTGGATTGGGAAATCATAGATATCCTATAGGATTTTCCGGTGACACTTATATCACTTGGAAAAGCCTTGCCTTCCAACCAAATTTCACTAGCACTGCGGCAAATGTTGGATATTTTTGGTGGAGCCACGATATTGGGGGACATATGGGTGGAGCTGAAGATGCAGAACTATATACTCGTTGGATCCAATATGGTTGCTTTAGTCCAATATTAAGATTGCATTCAACAAAGAATCACTTTATTGATGAGTTACCTTGGAAGTTTGATAAGGAGACATTTTCGATAGTTAAAGCAGCCCTACAGTTAAGACATCAATTGATTCCTTATATTTACTCAATGGCTTGGTTATCATTTTCAAAAAATCTCCCACTTTGTCAACCGATGTATTATCTTTATCCATTAAGGGAGTCCAGTTATACTTTCATTGATCAATATTTCTTTGGTTCAGAACTTTTAGTTGCACCTATAATTTCACCTATGGACCCAGCGGTTGGATTAAGTCGAAAAGAAATATGGTTGCCTGAGGGATTATGGTTTGACTATAATTCCGGTGAATGTATAAATGGCGAAAAAGTCCATGTAAGTTATTTCTTCAAAAAGGAAATTCCAATTTATGCCAAAGCAGGAGCAATTATTCCAATTACATCTGATTATCACAATTCCCATCTTTCCAATCCAAAATCGATTCAGCTTTTAGTATTTCCAGGGAATGATAATCAATTTATTTTGTATGAAGATGATGGAACCTCACAGAAATACAAGTCTGGAAAGAATGCTCAAACAGAGATTAACTTAGTATCATCTAAGAAATCAGTAACTTTAGAAATAAATCCAACACAAGGTGATCTCAGTAATATACCAAAAAATAGAGAATTTGAAATAATTGTAAAAGGTATACATAAACCAAAAACAATCCTAATTAAAATCGATGCTACTGAAAAAGAAATTAATTGGACTTTCGACAAGAAAACGCGTACATTAAGCATTGAACCAATAGCAATTAAACCTAATCAAAAAGTACATTGTCAAATTAATCATGTTAAAGAACTCATAAACCAAGAACCTAGAATTGAAGAGAGACTATACTCATTTCTAAGAGCGATGCAAATTCCTCATAACTTGAAATCCGATCTCTACAAAAATAGAGATAAATTGATTTCAGAAGTTCATACATTAAATGAATCACTGAAGATCTTTAGAAATATACCCAAGAATATTGATTCTTCACATAATTATGATACTGTAATTCAATTGATTGCTTTTGTATACATTCTAGATGCGGTACAACCAAAAATACTGAAGATATCTGAAACGAAAAATATGCTAAAGAATACTCCAGATAATGAACTTAGAAGGATGGTAGAAAGATTTTCATTGTTGTATTCTGGTAGTGCTAATGCGAATGATATTTTCCCTCTTACTAAACCGCAACTTCAATCATTAATCGAAACTTTAACCCAACAGCCACTCAGATTTTAATTGACGTGATAATAATGAAGCAACAAGTTATGATTGAACCAGGAAAAATCACTTTCCGGGAAATACCTATTCCTGAGTTAAAAGAAAATGAAGTTTTGATTAAAATCATGCGTATAGGTGTTTGTGGAAGTGACATTCATGTCTACTATGGTAAACATCCTTATACCTCATATCCTATTACTCAAGGCCACGAAGTCTCAGGTATAATTGAAAAGGTTGGTTCTAAAGTAACTGAGTTAAAAACCGGGGATAAAGTAACAATTCAGCCACAAGTTGTTTGTGGGAAATGCCATTCTTGTTTACATGGTAATTATCACATATGTGATGAACTAAAAGTCATGGGTTTTCAGACAACTGGTATGGCTTCTGAGTTCTTTGTTACTGATTTAGATCGCATTCTCAAGCTACCTGATGATATGTCCTTTGAGCAAGGCGCAATGATTGAACCTATGGCAGTTGCTTGTGGAGTCTTTACCAAAACAGATGATTTGAATGGATTAAATGTTGTTGTTTTAGGTGCAGGACCGATTGGAAATCTAACTGCACAAACTGCAAAAGCTCTTGGTGCTAAATCGGTTTTAATAACTGATGTGAGTGATTTTCGATTGGAAATCGCAAAAAAAGTAGGAATTGATTATACTATTAATCCTCTAATGCAGAATTTATCTGAAGAGATTGTGATAGCTTTTGGTCCTGATAAAGCTGATTTAATTATCGAATGTGTTGGGATTAATCAAACAATCAATGATGCGATTGCAAATGCAAGGAAAGGGACAGACATAGTTCTTGTAGGAGTATTTGGTGACAAACCAACAGTAGATTTAGGAACCGTGCAGGATCGCGAATTACGACTTATTGGCATGCTCATGTATCAAACTAAAGAGTATCTTAAGGCCATTGAATTAGTTAGTTCCGGAAAAATCCAACTTGAACCTCTTATGACGAAACATTTCAAATTCGAAGACTACGATGAAGCCTACCAATATATTGAAAACAAGAAAGATAAAGCTATGAAGATTTTTATTGATATCAACTGATTACTCTTCATCTGTGATATTAGCTAAATACTCTTTGACTTTTTCTTCTAACTTATCTACTGGAGTCATAATGAATAAGCATTCTTTATCGCCTTTCGCTCTACAAGTAAGCTCTCTAGCATCGAGTTCTAGACCAAAACTCTCACTACACCATCCAGAAGAATATCCTGCATTCATAACACAAATTGGTAAATGTGAGTTCTCTCCTCTTGCTAAAATATAGGAATCAGCTTCGAATGACTGTGGATGAGTATAAATTAGAAAGTAATTCTCATCAGGAGAAGGATTAGATTCTGGTTTAATACTTACTTTTGCCCAACCAGTATAAGCAAAATGAATTGGTCCTGTTGACAATTTCTCTATAGGATCATCAAAACCCATTGAGAGGTGGAATTTCTTCGCATCTGATCTACCCAAGGATTTTGCTAGTTGATAAATTAATTTTATAACATAAGGATTGTTTAATCCACCATCCAATTCTAACAATGATGCTATTGCTTCTGGAAAACCTAATCTCATTGCGGCTGCTCGTACAAGGATGTATCTTTCCCCCCCAATCAAAATTCGACCTGTTGATGGATCCCATTCTAGTAAATCAAAATACTTGGCTACTTTATCTTCTGCTTCTTTAAATTGAGCTTTGAATGCATCTGGAACTTCTACTGTTTCCAGTTCATCAGATCCCTTTGCTTTTCTTTTTTTCTTTAATCGATCTTTCAACTTCCAGCTTCCTCGAAAATACTATCATAAGGTGATTTTAGATTTCCAATTCGATCTTTAATATCTCTTAAATCAACATCAGTTTTCTTGTATCCAAGAATATTTAATTTTGAATCAATATAAACAGTAAATTGGTGGGAACAAATATCTCCTTTGAAAATTCTATGTTCTGCTAGTTTCAGACTACCTTGTAATTTTGGAACAGAAACTTGGTTTTTGTTATGACAGACAGGGCAAATTATTTGCACTTTATTCTTTAATTGTGAATCTTCTAGAATGCCAAACTTGATTGATTCTTCCATTAATTGATCAAAATTACTGAGAAAATCTTGAGAAAATTCTGTGTCACTGATAAATGATTTTCTCATATTTTGTTTCAAATTATCAATAAACGCTGACAAGTATGAAGCTTCTTTATAAACTGTTAAACGACTTTCTCGATTAAATAGTAATGATATCGAAAATCTTTTTTCTTTCCCTCGAACATCACTTTTATTTATTGTGAAGAATTGTGTAAAAGTTATGATATCTTCTTCTTGAATTGGTATTATTGATTCGTCTGTACTGTAATTAGCTTTTTCGGAATCAGTAAAAGAAAATGAACCTACCATTGTCTTAAAGACAATTTTCTTGGCTAAATTCGGAGCAATTCCTTTGAAGCAGATGACTTTAGGACCTTCTTTATCATCAAGAGTTCCTACACATATACCAATTATTTTGGAACCCTCCGTACTCGTTAGCTACAAGCATAATTTCCAATTAATTAGTGTTAAGTTTAGGGCAATCAAACGATTGAGCATTTCTCCAATTACTATTACGTGATAATTCTTTCATAGAAAAAGCTTAAGAGCTCAAAAGTGTACACTTCAGATTAGAAAATCAATCGGAAAGATGTTGTCATGAGTAAAAATGATAAGAGATTAATTGTGAAAAATGGGAATATGTTCGATTCTCTTACTGGAAAAATCAAAGAGAATACAACAATTGCCATTTCTGGTAAGAAAAT
>JAGMDP010000057.1 GCA_023128635.1 Candidatus Heimdallarchaeota archaeon
AGCTCATAAGATCGTCCCTTTAGAGACGCCTCTAATTCTTTTAGGTCCGATATATCAACGATAATTGCATTAATTGTAGATAATTGTGCTTCTTCATCGGTAATAGATGTTAATGTCATAATAACTTGAATAAGAGATCCATCTTTATGCTTACGAACACTTTCGATAGTTGTTTTTCCTTCTGCAAGAGTAGTTTTTAGCATTTCTTCTTGTAGTTTCTCTCCACCAGGTGGAGCAAGGATTGAAAGAGGTTTTCCAATTAATTCTTCTGGAGTGTAACCAAGTACATCTTCAATCGGAGCATTTGCATAGATTATATTTCCCTTAATATCTGCAGATATGACTACTTCCTTACTATTTTCAATGATATTTACTAATTGCCTTCTTTGTCGTTCAAATTCTCTTCGTTCAGTGATTTCCCAAATTATTATTTGAACTGCAGGATCACCACGAAATGTTGTGAGAGTAGCATAAATTTCAGCAGGAAATTCTTCATTATTTGTTCTCTTCAAAACTGTCTCATAGAGAGAGGGTTCCTTATCATCAAATTCGTAAATCGAATTCAAATAATTATCAATTTTTTCTTGGTTAGCGTCACTAAAATATTGTAAAGGATCTGCACCAATTATATCCTTTATAGATTTTATTTGAAGTATTTTGAAAATTGTTGGACTAGCATATTTGATTTCTTTATTCTGTATTAATAGCACACCCATTTGTCCTGGCATGGATTCAACTAATTTTCTGTATTGGCTTTCGCTTTCTATTAGTGCTTCATCAGCTAGTTTTCTTTCCACTGCAGTTGAAAAAATCCCGGTTATGTTTTCAAAAAACAACTGATCTGCTTCTGGAATGTCTTTCTTTACTCTTGATCCTAATTGAATTGAACCTAGAAACTTTTTATTTGCATTATAAATTGGCCAAGAAATGAAAGAACGATATTTGAATTTAGTAATAATGTCTGTATTTTTTAGAAACTCATGTTCGGAAGTATCTGGGGCAAAGATTGACTTGCCAAGAAATTGTGTTAAAGGCAATTCTGTTGATTCTATTGATACATGCTTTAGAAAATCCTTAGCTTTGTCATCTAATCCATAATCTGCCATTGGAATTAAGATTTTTTCATTTTCATAATATATGCGGATAGAACCTGAATCAAAACCAAGTGTTTCTACAATTCCAATCAAAACACTTTGACATAAATCTTGCACATTTAATGATTGAGAAGCAGCTTCTGCAATTATCTGGAGAACCTTTCTATCTCGAATAAGTGCTTGTTCGGCTTTTTTCCTCTGCGAGATATCTATTACAGAGGCAATGCTTTGCCTAGTTTCAGGTATTAATCCCACAGTAATAACCGTTTGTACTATATGACCATCCTTGTGAAGTATTCGAGCCTCATAAATTGTAGGGGCTTCATCTTCTTTTATTCTACGAGCTTGATGATAGCTTATTAGTCTTGGTAAATCATCTGGATGTATTAATTCGGTAAATTTCTTCTTACCTTCAATCTCTTCTTTTTTATAACCTGAGAGAATTTCTATTTGATGATTACATTTAGAGATAATCATATCTTCTTCGATAGTAAGAGTTGTTGTACCCTTATGTTCAAAGATATTCTCTAATTCTTTCTCCCTTGTAGCTAGCTCCATTTGAGCCAATTTTTGTTCCGTAATATCGGTCATTACACCTTCAATAAAACCTTCTCTACGATAAATCTTTGATGCTGATGTTACCCAGATTGATGTTTTATCTTTTCGTTGTAATTTCATTTGATATCCTTTTACAAACCCATCTTTTTGTAGTAAGCTAAGAAATTCTAAACGAGCTTTTTCACTTGGATAAAATTGAGTAGCTGAGAATTGCTTGAATTCCTCAACTGTTGCACAGCCAAATAATTTCGCCATCGTTTCATTTGCTTCTATGATGGCCCCCGTTTCAATACTAGATCGAAACATCCCTACCAATGCATTTTCGAATAAGTTTTGGTATTTTATGAACGAATCCTTTGTTTCTGTATTGTCAATAACTACAATGGAAACTGAGACTAATTTTTGTTCTATATCATAAGCCCCAATGTTAAATTGTAACCACCATCTCTCTTCTCCATCTTTTCGCAAGATTTTGTATTCAAGCATCTTTGGTACGAATCCGCTTTGCATTTCCTTGAAACTCTTGAGATAGTAATCTTTGAAATCTGGGTGTATGATTTGTTGGATAAAATTAGGAGTATCATACCAGTTTTGCGTTGTGTACCCACTTAAATCCTCAAGAAATACATCAACTAAGGAGAATTTTCCGGAAGGTAAATCCATCTTTAGAAATCCACGAACACGTTCAGCAAGCTTCTGATGCATATCTTCAAGTTCTGTGATTGTTATCTCTAATTTTTTTCTTTGATCTCTTGCCTCTATTTCACGTAACGCTCTTT
>JAGMDP010000058.1 GCA_023128635.1 Candidatus Heimdallarchaeota archaeon
TTGAATTCATAATATTTCCACTGATTTTTTAACAAGTATTTCGCAACTGCTTTCGCAAAGGTATCTATTGTAGCAATGGTAACAAGATTCCCACCCCCAATGAGATAATATGCTTCGATTTTCTCCTTTCGCATTTGTGTAACTTGTCCACATAATCTCAACATATCAGGTTTCCTAACTCTGATATTTATTCCCTCGAGTAGCTCATGGGCGTTTTGGATGTTTTCCTCTGCAGTTTTTAAAAGTTCAACAAGCTCGTCATTTTTAAGAGCTTTTTTTATCCGATCAATCCAATTTGGTATTCGCTTCACTCTGTCAGGAAATTGCGGATTTTTTATTATACCAGCATGAATCTCATCTGCTGAAATTCTTGAATCATATTGAAAGGGGATCGAGAACAACTTAATTCTATTCAAGTCTTCTTCAGATGCGATTTGGATTACTTTTAATGGTTTTTCATGTACTAATGATAAAGTCAAACCACCATACAGACTTCTTCCAGCGCTTTCAGAACCTTTCATTGAATATCTAAGAATCTCATCTTTTGTATATTTCAGATCAAAAACATCATTCAAAGCTGTAAATAAAGCAGCTAAGCCAGAGTCAGAACTTCCACTAAAAATCCCATAATTATTTGATTCAATGCTGATTTTTGCTCTTATGTTATTCTTTTCCATTAATGATTTAACGGATTCATTGATTTGATTTCCACGTAAGCCAGTTAACTTTTGTTTATCTAAAAGAAATTTAATAGGAGAGATGTCCTTGCTTTCAGTGGATTCTATTGTTGTCTCGGTTCTTGTTGTTTCATCCTTATTTGTAACTGCTAATCCCATAGTATCATAAAGTGGTGTTCTATCAGGATTTATGCCACCAAGAAATATTATCGGAATAGTGGGATAAGCAACGGCTGTAGAAATCTTCTGTATTTTTACCACCACATGAAGTATTGAAATCAAATTTTGCGTTCATTTATGATTTCATCTATTAATTTAATTTGTTTTGTATAATCTTTCATTTCATTTAGTGATTTAATCCTTTTCAGTACATAATCTAAAATGGATTCAAATCCTTCCACGAAATCATTTACATTGACTATCTGAAGTTTATGTTTGGTAGCTTCTGAACAAAGATATTCTTGGATTTGGAAATATTTATCTAGTTCAGTAATAAGCCGTTCACCGGAATTTCTAAGATGAGAATATTTTGTACGTAATTTAATGCGGTTCTTTAGGAGTTCCTTATCAGAGATTTTGAGAATAATAGGGATTATGCTAGGATGTGCCAACAAATCTGAATGTATTTGCTCTGGCAAGAAATGAAGATATTCTATGATCATACTTTCTCCGTCTCTCAATCCTCGATCAGCAATCATCTTTTGAATAGAGAAATTCATTATTTTCGCCTGAGATGTATACCCCGAGATTAAGTTTTCTTCACTATATTTACCGAAAAACTTCCAGGTATCATATACGCTAGAATGAAGCACTTCATCATCATTTTTTGGTACTATAGATCGCAGAGTAGAACGAAGAGCATCACCCCCAATAACTAATCCAATATTAAGCGCTGTTGAGAGTTCTTTAGCAATAGTGGTTTTCCCTGCTCCGGGTATGCCTGCAATAATTGGTATTATTGGAAGTTTCTGTAAACCGGTTTCCACCAATGTTCGATATTCTCTTATTATAAGATATCTTGTAAGGTATTTGGTACCCAATTTTTCCAATGATTGCTGTAATTCAGCTTCAGAATTGTTTTTTGCAAGAAGCTTACTTATAGCCTTCAGTGGAAGACCGGTAGCTAGGAGATTTGAGTCACTATTCCAAAAGATCATTATCATACCAACAGATTCTTTCATATTAAGGGAATTATTAGTGTAAATATATCTTCCCTTAATCTAAAATTTTCGCAGGAATTGTAAAAAATAAGCATATTACAGATTTCTCAGAATTTATTTTCATTAAAAGAGGAAGATTTTTAACGGGAAACCTCAGCAAAAAACATAGATTATTACAATCGTATTTGTAAACAACAAATTAGGACTGAAAAATTTGTCAATTCAACAAGAAGTAACTCAAGCAGAACTCAGAAAATTCCGTTACATGGGATTAACATTTGAAGAATTACAAGCATTATCTATGGATGCATTTATCAAATTATTACCATCTAGAAAGAGGAGAAGTCTTACTCGACCAAGTTATTGGACACCAAAGAGAAAGAAACTCCTTGAAGATATTCGAGCACAAGTGAAATCGATTAAAGAAGGTAATAAAAAGCTCAAAACAATTAGAACTCATTTAAGAGATATGATTATTTTACCTGAAATGGTCCATGCAAAAATCGGAGTACATAATGGTAAAGATTTCATTGAGTTTATCGTTCATCCTGACCAAGTAGGTCACATTTTTGGTGAATTTGCACTCACTACAAAACTTGTGAAACATGGCTCCCCTGGGATGGGTGCGACTAAATCAAGTTTGTATATCCCATTGAAATAATTGTGTTCGATAATTGTAACACAATTTTTCACCTTCTTTTATTTTAATTTCATTTGGCTTTCCATAAGAAGCTGCTATTCCATTAACCTTATTACTAGAATTCTTTATACTGTAAATACCAAAAATTAAAAATTGGTCAAAATATTTGAATTAGCTTTTGTTGGTTTGAATTGTCTAGGAGTTAAAATATTGTCAAGATTTAAATTACCCAAAATAAAGGACAAGAGAGCACAAAAGGGATTAAGGAAACAAATAATCAGTGTTTTTAGTATTGATGTTAATGAAATGGGTCCTGTTGTGGAATCTATTGCTTCCCCATATACAAGTGACTCGTTATTTAGTGAGAGAGAAATTTCCATTCTATTCACTGCCGTTACTATGTTAGAAGTGAAGGAATTGATAATGGGTGAACTTAAATTATTGTTTGAAATTTTCGATAGTGAAATGAGTGATGGTCGTCCTGCAAAGAAAGTGATAGTAACTATTTGTGGTGAGGAAGCTAATAGTGGTCAAGTTAGAGCTATTGTAAGAAATATGATTCATACCTCGGATACTGCCATCAAAAATTTAGAAGATATCATGGAAAGGTAGAGAAAAAAGCAACAAGTTGTTTCTGAAAGAAAGATATTCTTTCTATTCATTTTGAACAAAAGAATTAAAAACGAAATAATGTGGAATTGCTTTACAGATTATTAACCATACTTTATGTTTAACAAAAGTTGAGGTATAATACATTGTCAATAGAAGCAGAACAAATAACTGAAGATTTACTCATAGGTTTAGACGAATATTTAGCTGCTGGTGTCCATATAGGCACCCGTATTGGCACAAAGTCTATGAAGAAATTTATTTATCTTATTCGTAGTGATGGTCTTTATGTTTTAGATGTTAGATCAACAGATGATCGAATTAGAACTCTAGCAAAATTCCTAGCAAGATATGAACCAAATCAAATTGCAGTATTTTCAGCTCGTCAATATGGTCAAGTTCCTGGCAGTAAATTAGCAAAAGTATGTGGTTTTAGAAGCGTGCCAGGAAGATTCATCCCTGGAACACTAACTAATCCAGAATTTTCCGGATTTATTGAACCTGAAGTTATTCTAGTAACAGATCCTCGTGCAGATAAACAAGCAATAAAAGAAGCAAATAAAATTGGTTTAGTTGTTGCAGCAATGTGTGACACAGATAATGAACTCAAAGGTGTTGATATTTGTGTACCAACAAATAACAAAGGGCGTAGAGCTCTTGCATTAGTTTATTGGCTTCTTGCTAAAGAGATTTTAAAAGCTCGTGGAGAAATTCCTCCTGATGGAACCATCTCTGAATCCATTGAAGATTTCACCTTCAAAGTTTTACCAAGTAGTATGCAAATTACTACAGATGAACAAGAGAAACAAGCACAACAATAATTCTAAAATTTTGAGCTCAATGCTTTTTTAGCTGAAAAATCTCCGAGTTATTCTCTCGGAGTCATTCAATTTCTAACCAAACCATACAGGTTCCAGCCAACCATAACTCCAACCACTATAATTGGTTAAAGCGAGGATTCCCCATACACCTAACGCAAAAATTAATCCGAGACCAACCGACAAAGGTAACCCAGGCATCATTTTTACTTTTTCAAGTAGTTTGATTGTTAAAATTGCACCTATAACTACACCAAAGAAAGCAGCAATTGCTGGATATAAACCAAGGCGTATAAGAGCAAAGCTAAACAACATACCATAGAAAGCTAAATCACCCAATCCTAATTCAATGTAATCTGAATAAATATACTCTTCATCAGCTACCCGGCTTGTTGATTTTTCGTCAGTCATTGATTCTGTTTTTTCTATATTTGCTTCTTCATTCGCTGAATCTGAATTAATACTTTTTTCCTCTTCATTTTCCGACTGGAGTTTTTCATTTTCTTCCACTTGTTGCAAATAGCGCTCTTCACTTATTTCCGCTATTTTCTTAATTGGTCCTTTGAAGACAGAAATGATATCATAAATACTTAAACCGATCATAACGAGTATTGCAGCAAGTGCGGGAAGAAAAACAGCAAGAAAAGTTCCAGCTAATACCGCAAAAAGCATAGCCATAATTTGCGGGGCGGGTTCAGGAATTAGCTGATAGACCATTGAAACTATTGTTAGAGTAGCATATAATAATCCAATAATAATACCAAGAGCTTTGATCAATTTATCCGTGCTATCAGCAAACACCATGTTTTCTGTGAGTTTTTCATGAAGATAATAGGGAGCGGTCCAAATTAGCAGAAATACAAAGAAGAATGATGTGAGAGCTACTGCAATAGCAAATAATGCTTTTAGTAATTTGATATTCCCGTATTTGAATATCAAGAAAATACCAAATGCTCCAATAAATGCAATTCCTACAAAAAATAAAGCAGTTAAATATGGACTTTCAAAAGGGGATGCATTTGGTGTTCCTTCACCTCCTCCTACATCAGAATTGAAGAAACCAAAGAGCAAGAAACTACAAATGCCACTGAGAATTGATATGATTAATGTGGGAATTGCTATTGCATATATTCGTTTTTTAATCGTAATACTAAAAGTACCTAATTCACTCGCGTAACTCACTCTGTTAACCATCCATTTGTTGAATTTTATTATTTTAATAATATAATAATAAGTTCTTTAACATATCAAAAATATTTGCTTATATCAAAGAAAGAGGAAATCGAGTTCCTTCAATAATACTTGAAAGATTTTCTCATTCTGATTTTTTCGCAGGTTCGTCATCTGCACTAGGTTTCTTAATGAAAGCAACGACCATTACAATTAAACCAATACCAAAGATAATAATACCAAACCATAGGACCCAATCATTCCAAGTGGTTAGATTAGAATCGTAGAATATTGAACCAACGATAACCATTGCTATACCAATAGCATATTGTACTCCTGCAGCGATTAATGGACCTTTTCTCATTCATTACCCATCCAATTAACAATTCATTAGAGAATTTATTTGTAAATACTACGCAATTATTTTGAATGTTTTTCATAAATAGACTCAAAGTAATTAAAAGTTTGTGCTGAAAAGCAATTATTAATTAAAGAAACAAATGACTACTCTTAGAGTATATTTTTAATTTTCAGAGCTAATTCTGGTTCTGTGTTTCTTAGTAGATCAATAGCAAAAGGTGGAAATTGCGGATCAAATTCAGCGAGAATATCTCGCACCTCTTGTTTTGTTGGAGTTCTATCTTCAAAAGCTTGGATTTTCTGAATGAATTTGTTAACTTGACCAAACATATCATTTATTTTATCGCGAATGAATTTTGGTCTTTCTCTCGATCTTCGTCTCCACATTTGTCTTAGAAAGCTGTGAAGATATTCTGATCTTGGACCACTATATGCGCTCATAGATCTTAAATTGACTATTGCTGCTTCTTTAAATAATTTATCAGTTCCTTCTTGAGCTCCCATGATGTCGAATTGACCTATATTAATTCCAGCAAAATTTGTGGTCCAGATTTGAGCGTTTATTGCTTTATGAGGAGCGAAAATTGAAAGAGCTTCTATAATATGGTAAACATCTAAAGGATCATCACCAATTATGACAAGAGGTTCCCCGACAATGATTGATCTAACAGCAACATCCAATCCTTTTCTAATATAGAATCCTGCTAAATAGGCGCAATCTTTGTGTAATCGTATTAATTTTTCAGAGAGAGTTAAACCAGCATCTAATGCAGCTACTCCAAATGCTTTTTTCACTTCATTCAAGTATTGATCGGGTGATCGCCCTTCAATTTTTAGTGTATTAATATCACGAGCAACTTTGAGTAGAATAGAAGCCGAGTTAGTTATTTCTTTAAGAAATTCTTTTGGAGCAATTATTTTCTTTAGCTTCTTAACTAAATTTTTTGTAAATTCAGATGAGCTTCCACCAATTATTCGATTTTGGTCTACATCGATAATTGTTGCCCAGGAGTAATACTTAAGCGAATTTTTTGGAACGACAACAACATCTGCATCTTTAGGATGAACAAAAGATTCATTTTTTACACAGATTAAGTTTCTATGTGGAGTGATGAGGTTTAAGGTATCCATTAATTTATCAATGCCTTCATCTTCAAATAGAGAAGAATCTTCACTTGTTATTACGACGAAATCCCCCATAAATAGAGCTTCAAAGACATTCTCAATGTCTCTTTTGAATAAAGTGTTTAATAAAAAGGGATCACGATTACGTTCGTTTGGGATTCTAATTTTTCCTGAAATAAAACCTTTCTCTCGTCGAAGAGAATTTGAGGGTAGAAAACCATTTTTTGGAATGATTATAGTTTGTCTATGAGTTTTGTCTATTTCTTGTGCTAGTGGGTCTGCTTTTAGTTTAATTCCTCTTGATTCTTTCTTAGGGATGTCAATCATTGGATCTTTTGCAGCTTCAAGTCCAGATGAAATCGATTCTGTTTCAGAAAATACAGAAACATCGCTACTTTCCTCCGAAGGTTTTGGGACACTAAAGGAACTCTCAGCACCAAGCTCAGAAAAGTCTATCTCAGGTGGAGCCATCATAGCAGATTCAACTTTAGTAGAATCTTCTTGTTCAGAAATATCACTTACTTTTGCTTGTGGGTCAACTATTGTACTTTCCTCTTGAGGAGTAGATTGTTCAGTAATAGGGGGAAAACTAGTATCCTGTGTTTTTGGACCTTCCATTTGAGCAATCTCTTTATCAGCAGGTTGCACTTCTTTCCGTCTTGAGACAATGCGTGGAGCTTCATCAGATTCAAATGGTTTTATTGAAAAATATGATTTATCCGAGATTGATGTGATAAACAAATAACCTCTTTTGTAAATCTCTTTCAATTTCTGTTCAACTTCATCTACTGCTATTCCAGTTACTTGCGTAACCATGTCTGGTGTTACAACTTGCATTTTCACTAAAACAAGTGCTACCATCTGTAATTCCGTTGGTAGATTTAAAACTTCAAAAGCATCTAATCCCTTTCTTTCACCTTTAGCATCGATTTTTCGTTGATCAAATGCTTTAACTAATTCAATCAGATTTTTATCAAACACTCTAAATTGTGAAACATCTTTACCATCATAAGATTCAGCAATTCCTGGTGTAAATATTGAGAAGAAAACATCCTCTAATTCAGGTGTGAATACAGAAGGAATACTTGTTTCTTCGAGATCAGTACCAACAACAAATAAGACGTTGCTATTTGTATGATAGTAATATTTTGTCCCTTCAATAATTATGTCTTGAACTTTTTCAGTAAATTCGCTAATTGGACCACTCAACCAACCATAGAATTTTTCTAATCGTTCTCTTTCCTCTTGGTCAGTCATCTTTATGAAACGCATTCCAGCAACGGGAGTATCCTTAATTATTATCCATACGAATTGAATCATTAGTCTCTTACCTTCATTTATTAGCAATCCTAAGCGTTTTAGAATGTAATGAAGCGTTAATCCTTAGATTTAAGATTTTGTTAAATGATTTTTTCTAAATTAAGATTTGTCTACTAGGTTTTAAGTGTAGTGAAATAAGATTAAAATTTCTTCTATAGATTTTAATCTCTTTCGGGATAAAAAAATGGATTAATAACCCCAGTATTTATTGTCTTCACTTAAGCTTCTCTTCAAATTTATGAGATCCTCTAATGCTTCTCTCTCATCGACTGTTAAATCCTCATAAAATTTCTCTTTTATCCGCCTAACAACGCCTTCTGGTAAATTGACATATAGTTCCATACCTTCTGTGATTTGACGACCAACAGTTGGACCTCGAATTGAAACAGCAACTTGGGAGCCCTTTTTAGCCTCACGAATAGATTGACTACTTTCTTGTATTTGTTGAATAGTTCCACATTTCTTACCATCAGTTCCTCGAATCAAAGGAACACGGGGAACAATTCGTCCTGAAAGGACTTCTACACCAACTATTGCAGGTCTTTTTGCGCGAAAAGTCATGCCTGGAAGAATTTTTATTTTGGCTGGATAGGTCAAATCTTTCAAGCTCTCGGCTTTCAATTTCTGTTCAATTTCTATTTTCCAGTGCGCATATTCATCCAACAAAGTGTAAATGATATCACTTTGAAAGAACTCTATGTCATTTACTTCAAGTTCTTCTTGAGCATCAGGCAAAGCTGTAACATTAAAGCCAACTATTGCTGCTAATGAGGGAGCTTTTTCCTTTACGACAATTGCTTCTGAGACGTTATTCTTATTGATGTCACCAATGTCAGCTAATTTAATTGGAATTTTTCTATCGCGAAATTCTTTGACGAGGGCTTCGAGAGCTCCGAGGGTATCTGCTTTAATAATAATGCCTTCTGTATCAGTATCAATTCTAATGACTTTCAATTCTTCTTCGATAACTTTCTTAGCATTCGCAATTTCTTCGGCAGTATTAGCAACCATAACTTGTGCTCCTGCAACGGCTTCACTCAAACCGGAACCAGTTATTTTAACTCCCGCAGCAGCATGAACCATATCAATTGAATTAAATTTTTCACGTGGATCACGAATTTCGTCTAGTTCTTTAGGTTCAAGAAGAGCGCGTATTTTAGCATGATGAGCTTTATCTCTTCCACCAAAGACTATGGAATCAGTTTTCGAGAATGTTCCTTTGTGAACTATTACATTGATTGTTGTACCCATACCCATTTCTTCAGTAACTTCAAGAATTGTTCCTTCTCCAGGACCCTCACTATACACTAATTTTTTCAAAAGAAACTGTTCAGCTAAGCCAGAAAGAACAAGGAAAAGATCTTGAATGCCCTCATGAGTTTTAGCACTTGTAGGAACGATGCCAACATTCTCAGTATAATTTCTGATTCTATCATACCTATCGGAAGGATAACTCAATTTGGATAATTCACCCATTAACTCGTATAAATGCCTGTCAAGGGCTTTTTGGGTGTCGACAGTTTGTTTCTTAAAGGTTTTAGAAAAATTCTCTCCTTCATGTGATTTCCAGCCGGCAACTTTATCCGTCTTATTGGCTGCAACCAGGAAAGGTATTTTTCTTTGCTTAAGCAAACGCATCGATTCAAAAGTTTGAGGTTGGAAACCCGCTAGCACATCCACAACAACTATAGCAATATCTGCAACAGATGCACCTCTTGTACGTAAATTTAGAAATGCCGCATGACCGGGGGTGTCAACAATAAGGATACCCGGGATTCTGAGTTTAATTGATCCTTTTGCCAATAATTCTCCACAGATTTCATTGATAGTTTCAATAGGAAAATATGAAGCACCAATCTGTTGAGTAATTCCACCTGCTTCTCGTGCTTGAACAGCAGTACCTCGAACAGCATCTAAGATAGAGGTTTTCCCGTGATCAATATGTCCTAAGATAACACAAATAGGAGCTTTGAGTCTTTTGCTCTCATCAACTTCTACTGGTTCTTCTTTTTTAGGAGGTTTCTTG
>JAGMDP010000059.1 GCA_023128635.1 Candidatus Heimdallarchaeota archaeon
AAATCTTCTAACTCATATTTTTTCGTTTTTCTGAGTATTTCTCTTTCTTTTAGAATTTCTTTTATTTTTGCTTGTGGAACTTCGTTAGGGAATTTCTTTTTCTTGCTTGACATTTTTTCCACTTCAATTTTTTCATTTTTGTATTTTTCAATATAGATTATCCACTATTTTCAGGATGTTTTTCCTTCCAATTCTGCAGATGTTTTGAATGATCGTAATATATGTTTTCTAATCGCTTTTACAGTTTTTACTCCTAATCCTTTAACCGAAGATGTCTTGGCGATTCTTGCATTTTGGAATTGTTTAACTGTATAAATCCCCATAGCGTTTAATTGCTTCATTATTACAGGTGTTACGTGTGGCAACACTTCTACTGAAAGCATTTTACGAAGCTCAATGATGTCTTTTTCTTCTATTCCTCTAATTTTTGATAAACGCTTAATACTTTTCTTGAAAAGATCGCCTACTGTTTGGACACCAAGTGCTGCGAAACGTTCTTCTGTTGTTTTCCCTAAACCAGGTAGCTTGCTTATTCTTACAAAGGGTTTCAACAAACCTTTAGGTGGTCCTCTCACAACTTTCTCTTCATCAGATATTTCCTTTGGCTTCTTGGTTCCCAAGTATTCAGCAATTGTTGTATCCTTTGGTATTGTTGGTTTCTTAGCAACCGGTTTTTTAACTGGTGCTTTTGGTGGAGTTTTTACTGGTGGCTTTTTAGTTTTCTTTCTTTTTGGAACAACCGATGAACCAGGGGTCTTTAGCAGTTTTTCTTCAATATCTAACTTTAATTTAGTGATTGTTGGTGATCTTAACCCTCGAATAGCTGTTAAACTATCATCTTCTGCTTCATAGAATTGTTTAACAGTAAAAATTCCCAATAGGTTTAGATCTCTCTTTCCTTCAAAATTGATTCTAGGAAGAACTAAAACATCTGTGTTTCCCCTATTAGTAGAGATAGTTTTTGCGCCTAGTCCTTTAATCTTCAGTAATCGACTATTTGAAACCATGTAGAATTTTCCAACAGATTCGATGCCTTTTGCTTCTAATCGTTCTGCCATAGTTTTTCCTACGCCTTCAAGCTCAACTACAGAAGCATCTACTACAATGAAGTCATGCGGAGGAGCTGGCATCTTAATTTCTTTTGGTTTTGGTATTACTTCTTCAGCTTCTACTGTTTCATCAATACTTACTTCAGCGGTTTCTGCTCTTAATTCTTCAATATCCAAGTCAAGAGTGTCTCTTATGAGTTCAATTAAGGAGTTTATTCTTTCAGTGGTTAAACCATGTATCTTCACTAATTTTGATTCATCTGTTTCGAGGAAATCTAAAACACTATAGATTTTTTTCTTGTGTAGTTCTTCTGTTGTTTTAGCGGTAATATTTGGTAATACATTCACGTTGCATTTAGATTTCAAATTAATTATAACGCCAAATGGTAAATTGCTTTGAGTCAAATCGTTGTTATTCGCTAAGAAGAAATCTTTTACAAACCGTACACCGTGTGTACGAAGAGATTTTTGGGTTGCAGGACCAACGCCTGGAAGTACTGAAACATTATCTATGGAATTGTAAATTTGTAAACCACCTATAATGCCACGTTCTTTAGCGAATTGATCTAATGCTTTAGCACTAACGGATTCAACTAATTCATCTTTTGCTAATTCAGGTAACTCCAATATTGCTCGTAGAATTTGTTCGGCTTGGTCCGGTGCTTCTTCTGACAAACCAAGTGAGATTAATTCTTGTAATTGAATATCACCTATGAGAATCAAATCTTGTAAAGTTTGAATATCATAACGTTCGAGATTAACTCCTTCAATGGAGTCCATTGGTAATGCTTCAACAGGTATTGGATTCTTTGGTAAAAATAAGGAGCCCTCTCGTAGTCTTAAACAATTTGAGAATTGCGTTGAACTAAAGAGAAAGTCAAAATCCTCGTCATCCATTTTACCAATCATTTGACCAACAATAGAGGTTGTTACGGGGGCATATTTCTCAAAAATCTTCATTCGCTTGGCTGCTTGCTCTTGTTTCTTCAGAGCTCTTTGGAATCTCATTAATTTCCTGCCTGCTTTTTGCAGGCAAAGTCTTAGTTCTTTTCGGATTTCATCTACTTCAGCAATATATTCTTTACTCGTTTCTGGAAAAGGTATTTTTGTACTAACTAAAGATACTGCAAAAATTATTGGATCATTATTCAAATTCGTTTTGTAATTCGACCAATTGATGCTTTCAATTGTCTTCTTGATGAGATCATTTCCTTCCCCAAAAAGCAATGGAATTCTATTTGCGAATCTAACAAGTTTGTAAGGAGGACTATTACCTTCCCCGCCATAGCCAATTGCAACTTCCACTTGAAAAGCATGACCACTATAACTGGAAGGAGGTCTGGTTTCAGAGCACGTAAATTCTGTATTGTAGACATCTTGTAATCCCGCCTCCAAGTTTTCATGTCCTAAAGGTGACAAGCATTTTCCATCTGGTGGGAAAAATTTAACTTTGGTGAATCCTTCATGTATGAGTCTTCGTAACTCCATTTCATCTAATCTTTTGGGATTTTTTGTTGGGTTTATTTTTGAAACCCTCAAAACTTCTGCTGCAGTTTTATCGCCGATTCTTTGGAAATGGGTTTTCAGAAAAATCTTCATTGTTTTAGAAGTTGTTCTTGAAATTTCACTCTTTAGTTGATTAATATCAGTGCCTATTGGATGCAAAGGAACCTCTATTGGAGGTGTTGGAACTACATCTATGGTTCTTGTATGGATTATCGGTTCATCGTTATCAGGAGTAATAATAGAAAACGAGGCATAAGGAGTAATAACTGCCATTTCCTCAAAATACTCAAAAATATATCGCTTCGCTCTACTCCATGTTCCAGCAAAACAACAAGAGACTTCAGTGCCATGTCCTTTTAGCATATTTTTAGATTGGCCAGTATATTTTTTCACATCTACAATTTCTGGGGCATTTTTTACTATATCAATAAATAATTTGTAATGACTTGTTATTTCAGCTGATTTCTTTTTTGAAATAGCTACTCGAGATTTGATCTCAAAAGGAACTCTAATAGTAGATTGAGAGTAGATCAAAACCATTTTCGCTCCAAGACCAAAGCGACCCCTTGACTGCCTTTCCCCATAATTTGAACCTGTTAGGACACGCCCAAATAATATAGGTATATCAGTATGTCGAATGCCTATTCCATTATCACGAACAGATAATCTGATGAATTCGAATGTTGCATCCTCATCAATTTGATAATCCTTTATACCCATTAGTTCGCCAATTTCTTCTACTGGCATTAATTCAATTTTTATTTGAATGTCTGGGAGGATGGCCCCTTTCTCAGCTGCATCTAAGGCATTTTCTACAAGCTCTCTCACACTGGTATATGTTGATCTAGTAGGGTTATCAAAACCAGCTATTGCTTTGTTTGCTTCAAAGAATTCAGCAGCGGAACGCTCTATTATTTTTTCACGCGCAATCATTGCAATTACCTACTGGTCACACCTTAGTGTATAATAACAGGACTAATATATTCTATGTCCTCTTCAATTTTCTCCGAAACCTATTCACCAGGCTTTTGTTCTTAGGAAATATTTTTTCTGTTAGTTTAAGTTCTATTCCTTTCTTTATCATTCATTTCCTAATGGTTTCTTTAATACTTTTACTTTCTAGCAAATTAGAACATACATGCTTTTTTAATTTACGGTGTAAGACCTCACGGTTTTAGGATATCTGGTGTTCTTGGAAACATTATCGCTTGTCTGATGTTACTCAGACCACATAACCACCAAACTAATCGTTCAATACCTAAACCATAACCAGCATGAGGAGGTATACCATATTTGAACAGATTCAAGTACCACTCATAACTATTAAGATTGAAACCTTGATTCTTGATCACTTCAACCATTTTATCATATTCATGTACCCGTTGCCCCCCAGTACAAAGTTCTGCGAAACCATCAGGAGCAACTAGATCAAAACTATTGGAGATTGCCGGGTTCTCATCATTTACACGATAATAAATTCCTCGAGTAAGAGTAGGCCATTCTGTGATAAAGAATGGGGTTTTAAAATGACGAGACAAAGCAGCTTCCTCTGGAGAAGTGAAATCATCTTCAAAATTCACTTTCTCTTCAAGTTCAAACCCTGTACATAATTCTTTTGCTTCTTGAAAGGGTATTCTTGGGAACCCACTTTTGAGTTTCTTTGGTTTCACCCCTAATTCAGCCAAAGGTTCTTTTGCAGTTTTTATGGTTGTATTTACGACATAAACCATCATGTCATCTAATACTTGCATAATGCTAATATGATCCTGAAAAGCTGCTTCTACTTCTATTTGCCAGAATTCTGCAACATGTTTTCGAGTTCGGGATTTTTCCATACGAAAAGAGGGAATTATTCCGAAAACTTTCTCATGCGCTGTAATAGCTGCTTGCTTGTAAAATTGACCGCTTTGAGCTAAAAATGCATCTTTTTCGAAGAATTTTATTGGAAATAACGTGGCTCCGCCCTCAGTTGCAGTAGCGACCATTAAGGGTGAGAACAACTCAACATAGTCTCTTTTGAGAAAGAATTCACGAGTTGCTTGAGCAACATAAGTTTTAACTTCAAATGGCAACTTATTCTTCGGCATTCGAATAGTCATTTCTCGAAAAGCAAAAACTGTCCCATCATCCATTGGAGTTCTGCCCGTAATATCAACAGGAACTGGTCCTTGGACTTTATTCAATACTAAAACTTCTTCCGGCAGAATTTCTATTCCACCAGGTGCTTGTTCGTTTTTCTTTACTTTGCCGGTAATCCAAACAATGGTTTCATTCTTTAATCCAATGAGAACATCCCAAAGCTCTTCAGGAACCTTGGTTTTAATTCCTGTTACTTGTATTTTTCCGCTTGAATCCCTAACAGTAAGAAAGCAAATTTTACCTTTATGAACTAGATGTTCAGCCCATCCACCTAAAGATACTTGTAATCCGTCATCTAGTTTTTTGATTTTCTTAATAGCGATTTTCTTTGAATAATCTACCATGTGAATTCAACTCAAGTAAGCATATCTCTTTTAGTCGTGAGTTGTTGCTTATGCTTAAAAGGTTTTTTTTGTTTATTCATATTGCTAATTGGGTCTATTGCAATAAAACTAGGTAATATAAAAAAATCTCAAAATTATTTTCTCAAATAAGCTGAATTATACATAGCTAGCAATTTGAGTTGGATTTAAGCATTTAGGCTAGAATTAGCTCTTTATTTTTCTAATTGCATCAGCAGCCCAGGATCTTACTCTTATATCTTCATCTTCCAAAGCTATTTTTGTTAATTCAGTAACAGCGTCTTCATCACCAATACTACCTAAAGCAACTGCAGCTTCTAAACGAACGCCAACGATTCGATCAGATTTAAGAGTTTCAATTAATGTTCCCACTGCTTCTTCGGCTTCATCACCCAAATCTCCTAATGCAGCAGCAGCTGAGGAACGAACTAAGGAATCCCTATCCTCTTTGAGGATTTTTGCTAATTCTTCAACAGCTTCTTTAGCTTTTATTTCGCCTAATCTTGTAGCAGCTCTTGAGCGAACCCAACCGTCTCTATCCTTTAGATTTCTAATAAGTTGCTCAAGCTGTTTTTCGTCGTAGCTCATACAATAACCTTCGACTAATCATATAGTAAACAAATAGCTTACTAGAAGAAAAGTGTTATTGAATCATTTTAAAGAGTTTCGACAAAAATAATGTTTTTTCAAGTGAGAAACTTGTTTGTTTGAAAAATTATCGAAATTTTAATGAAGAGCGAGTAGTGATTTGTCAATCATGAAGGTTTTCTCTGTTATTGGGTTCACAAATTCAGGCAAAACAAGTACTTTAATTGAGATAATAAAAGAGCTTGTTAAACGAGGTAAAACTGTCAATACTGTAAAAGCAATCCATATAGATGGTTTTAGTGTTGAAACAGAAGGCAAGGATTCTTGGTTACATCGAGAAGCAGGTGCAACCCGTACTGCATTAAGATCAAATTTTGAAACGACAATAATGTACCAGAAAGCTATGAGTGCTAAAGAATTAATGCCTTTCTTTGATGCGGACTACTTGATCTTAGAAGGTTTTTCTTCTGAGAAAAGAGTACCCAAAGTTTTATGTTCAAAGAATCTTGATGACTTGAAGAAATTGTTAGATGATTCTGTATTTGTTGTATCAGGAGTAATTAGCAATGAAATTAATGCCTATCAAGGAATAAGGGTTATTAATAGTCAGGATTCCATATCAGAACTTGTGGATTTAGTTGAAAGAAACGTAATAAACAGCTCAAGTGTTTAGAATTCAAGGTTTTGCTTGAAATAATCTATCAAATCTTTTCTCCGATAGATTTCTCTTGGGAGACCGATATTTCTTAGTTTATATAACATCTCCAAGTAGTTTGTAGGCATTAGTCCTATTTTGCTTAAACATGTTTCATCCATTAGAAAATCATTAATGGGTAAATCATAGGTAATTTGTCCTTTATCAAAAGCGATTACTCTAGAACAATTCTCTAAAATTGAATCTATGTTATGAGTTATCAAAATTATGAGTTTTCCTTCTTCACTCAGGATTCGAATGTATTTTACTAGATTTTCTCTTTGCTTAAAATCAATTCCTGAAAAGGGTTCATCTAAAATAATTGCTTGCGGTTTTTGGATTAAAACAGTAGCTAGAGCCAGTTTCTGTTTTTCACCACGACTTAAATTTCTTGGATGAGTGTTTCGATACTGCTCAAGATCAAAGAAACTGAGCATTTCATTTATTCGTAAATCTTGTTCTTTTTTTCCAATGTTTAATCTAAAAAGGCTCAAGGCTAATTCTTTTTCCACAGTATTTGTAAAGAGCATTTGATTTGGGTTCTGGAAAACAAATCCTATTTTTGTGGCAATATCAGCAATTGATTTATCATTAGTTGATTCCCCAGAAATGTTTATGCGACCTTTTTGTGGCTTTAACATTCCATTTATTAATTTAACAAATGTTGTTTTTCCAGATCCATTCTGACCAATTATCGCTACTTGTTCACCTAAATTAAAAGATAATGAAATGTTACTGAACAATAATGAATCATTAGTGTACCCAAAAGACAAATCAGAGACATCAATATAGCTCATGATAACCACTCCGCTAATATCTTTGTAGCTTCTTCCGAGGAAGTTGGAATTCTGTTTACTGGTAAATTACTCTCCTTTAATTCATAGAAAAGTGAGGTTATGACTGCTGGAATTAATCCATTCTCTCTCAGTAATTTTACATCAGTTAAAATATTATCAGGAGTACTTTCAGCAATGATTTTTCCATCATTAATTAATAGAATTCTTGTAGCAAGTTGAGCAACAAAATCTAAATCATGGTCAATTATAACTATGGTTTTTTGTTCCTTTTGATTTAGTTCCTTGAGTGTTTTCATTAAATTTATTTTACTTGTCGTATCCACCATACTTGAGCTTTCATCTAAAACTAATATTTCTGGTTCCATTGTCAGGATTGATGCTAAGATAACCTTTTGCTTTTCACCCTCACTCAAATTAGCAGTTTGTCGATAACGTAAATGCGAAATGTTGAGTTTCTTAAGTACGGCATTCAGTTTGTCATCCATTTCTTCTATAGATAGTCCTAGATTTTCCATTCCAAAAGTAATTTCAGATTCTACATGAGGAGAGGCTATTTGAAAACTAGGTTCTTGTAATATGTATCCTACCTTTTCGCTCATTTCTTCTACTGATACATCAGCTGTATTTTTGCCATCTATAATTACTGATCCTGAGAAAATACCTTTGATTGTGTGGGGAACTAATCCATTGAAAAGATAGCAAATTGTGCTTTTACCACTTCCAGTTGGTCCAATAATTCCTACTATTTCTCCTTTAGAGATATTGAGAGAAAAATCTTGCAGTATTGATTTTTCGGAATTCAAGTATCGAAAATTTACCTTCTCTATCTCAATCATTTAGAATCATTTGATATCCATTTAACAATATTTAAAAAATTTTGGAGAGGACGGATGCCAATTATGCGTCCTTATCCTTCATTTGAACACAAATTTTTTCTGCTAAAACAGTATAGGCTTTCGCTGCCTTGATGACTTGATCTACTGGGACATGTTCTCTTGGTGTGTGAGAAAATTTCTCGTCACCAGGTCCGAAACCAACTACCGGTAGCTTGATATCAAAAATTTCAGAAATATTTACTCCACTATTCCATTGACTGATTTTTGCAGTTTTTCCAAATGCAATATTTCTGGATTCTTGTATAACGGAGATTATTTCCTCTTTTGGATTTACGTTATGAGGATTGAAAAATCGTCTCAATTTTATTTCAACATCTTCTTCTTTGAAGTTATTTTTGTATAAGATTTCCAATAATTCATTTCTAATTGTTTCAGGTTCATCTTTTTTGAAGAATTGTCGAACTAACAAAGCTTGACAGAGATTTGGTATGGAATGTGATTCTCCTACTGTATTTGATGTTATTGAGCTAATTATCATATTTGCTTTACCAAACCGTTTATCCTCGGGCAATACAACATTTTCCTTGAGACAATTAATCATTTTATTCATCTTTAAGATAGCATTCTCTCCTTCTTTTGGATTACCAATATTGGACATTTTCCCTTTAGAAAGAATTTCATAGGTAGCTTGCCCTAGATGAGCAGTGTTTATTTCCATGTTTGTAGGAGTACAAGAAACAACAAAATTCGGCGTAAGTTCAAACTTTTTAATTAGTTGTTTTAAACCAACTGATTTGCCGGTCTTAGTTTTTGCTAAACCAATTATAACAAAATCTCCTTTTAGTCTTGCTCGTGCTCTTTTCAATGCACTTCCAGCACTTAACATCGCAGCTAAAGCTGCTTTTGTATCACACGAACCTCGACCAGTAATCACTTTACCTCTAGTTCCTAATTTGGTTCCATCAATTTCTTGTGGGTTAAAAGGATTCTCCATTGCTCCTTCTGGAACAGTATCGAGATGCCCAGCAAGAATAAGCGATTTGCCCTTACCTAAGCCTGGCATTATACCAACGATATTATTGTGTTCATCATATTGTACGAGATTGAAACCAGCTTTTTTCATTTCAATAGCCATAAGTGTAGCAAGTTTCTTCTCATTCCCACTTTGACTTTGGGTTTTAATCAATCGCTTAGTTAAATCTAAAACATTTTGTTCATCAACATACTCCAAGGATTTGGACATGACCATTTTCTCCGGTTATCGTTATTACTTGAACAATCCACTCTGATATACTAATAATATAACTTCCAATATTATTATCCATTACTATGAAAAAAACTTTTTCAACGTTAGAATCAATTTTCTTCAAAAGATAGGGTTATTCGTTCTTTCCCTTTACCCATACTTCTTCTTTTCACTACTTTAATATTCCCAATCTCAGAAGTGTTTTTGACGTGAGTTCCTGCACACGAAGCGTGATCGTAATCATCCACAGAAATTACTCGAAAAGTTTTCACGGATTTGGGAACCATTTGAATGTAATCAGTTTGGTATCCTTTCTCTTCCAAGTATTTTATTGCTTCATCCCGAGGCATGAATGTGATTGTAATTGGTAGATTTTTTGCAATAATTTCATTTATACCGTTTTCTATTTTCTTTAAATCCTCTCCTGTTAAGGATTCTATTAGATTAAAATCAGCACGACTATTTCTTGTGGAGATATTGTTTCCAACACATTCTGTATTATAGTGTTCTTTCATGAATGTACTTAGGACATGAATTGCTGTATGGTATCTCATATGAATTAAGCGTCGTTCCCAGTCAATGTTACAGTTAACTATTTCACCCTTGTCTGGCAATTTATCAAAGTCTTCTAAGTAATGTTTTACTTCTCCTGAGTCTCGTTTTACCTTTGAAATCGATATTGTGTTTTTATCAAATAACAATGTTCCAATATCACACTCTTGTCCTCCGCCTTCAGGATAAAAAGCTGTTTGATCCAATACTACGTAATTCTCACCAACAGCAATAACCTTGGCTTCAAAAGATTTAATGTAATTATCTTCCATATAGAGCATTTTTGTTTGTGCCAATTTTCGACCTCAATTGATATTATTTTTAATTCATCTCAATATTACTTTTCGTATTTAAACTCTAAAGCAATTTCTTGTGTCTTTACTTGCAAAGTGAGTGGGTTTTAGAAATTCACGAATATCAGTTTTATATTCTTTCAAACATCTCTATGAATTCCCATTCAGTTACTTCAACGGTATTTGGGTTTCTTACGTTTTTAACATAAGCTTCCCATTCCTTTTTCTTAGTTTTATTATAAATTTCAATAAACTGTGTACCTAGAAAATCACAGAGATATTTGTCAGCATTTAATGCTGCTACTGCATCTTTTAGATTTCTTGGTACTTCAATTATACCCATTTCCTTTCTCTTTTCTTCAGTTAATTGGTCAACGTTTAGAGTTGTTCCTTCTATTGGTTCAATCTTATTCTTTACACCATCAAGTCCGGAAACAAGTAATAATGCTAAAAGGAGGTAGATGTTGCTTGCGGAATCAGCTCCTCGATATTCTATTCTTGCTGATTTCTCATAACCTGGTATTCGTATTAATGCAGTTCTATTTGCTATGCCCCAAGAGATGTATACAGGAGCTTCGTGATTTGGTACGAGTCGTTTATATGAATTAACAAGAGGATTAAATATTGCAGTTAACCCAGGAGCATGCTTGATAAGACCACCTACAAAATATCGCAATGTTTCAGATGGAACACCACCCTCAGCATTGAAAAGATTTTTCCCATCTTTATACAACATATGATGAACGTGTAAACCGTTCCCCGCTTCTGTTGTATATGGTTTGGGGATGAAACTGGCAACTAATCCAGCATTCCATGAAACCATTCTAATTATTTGATTAACAGTTTGAACCATATCTGCTGCAAGTAAAACCTCTCCCATCGCAAATTCGATTTCCATTTGTGCTGGGCCCACTTCGTGATGAAGCATTTTAGGATAGATGTCAAAATCCATCATGAAATCTGTCATTGCTCTACGAAGCTCGATTTCCGCATCAAATGGTGGAGCACACATGTAACCACCAATATCTGCTGGTTCTCCATCAGGGCTCATAACATAAAACTCGATTTCTGGTCTAACTACGAAATCGTAACCAAAATCTATTTTTGCTAGATTTATTGCTCTTTTTAAAATACTTCTTGGGTCACTTTGCAATGGTTGACCATGGATATCATTAATATCACAAATAACTCGAGCAATTCTCGGATCCCAAGGAAGAACATGTAAAGTAGTAAGGTCAGGAGCAATACGCATATCACTTTGCTGAGTTGCAAGGAAACCTACAGATGAGCCATCAATTCCCAAACCTTCCTTCAAATACTTTTCAGCATATTTCTTCGGTACTTCTACCGCTTTTAATTCACCAACTATATTTGTAAATTGAAACTGAACATAATCAATTTCTGAAATAACCTTAGCCATATCCTGTTTCAAGTTTAATTCTACTCCATTTAAAATCGATTTTTATCTCGGAATCAAAGAACAGAAGTTTCTATAAATTAAAGATTTTCACTATGTCACTATTTTTCCTATAATATTCATGATTAGAACTTGTATATGTGAAGATAAATGGAATAATTCGAGCAATAATCTTGAACTAGGGGTATGATTTCCTAGAGAATAAATAACGTTTATTTATTTTGAAAATCATTTACTCTTTATTGGCATATATAATTAGTAGTAATTATTTCATCTTTATAGAAAAATAGGCAGGGATCTGTTTGGTTAAAAAGAAATTATCTAAA
>JAGMDP010000006.1 GCA_023128635.1 Candidatus Heimdallarchaeota archaeon
GGGGAAAATATTGACATAGCTTTTGATTTAATGGCAAAGTGTTTGCTTGAACGTGAAGGAATTAGTCCTGTTAGACCTAAAGAAGAAATTATTGAGGTAGCTGACGAAAGGTCTGCAAGTGGTGCTGAATCTCAAATTGAAGGATCTGAACCTTTGACTACTGAAAGTATTCGTGAGACAGCAACTACTAAAGTAATTGATACTATACCTTCGACAAGTAAATCATTAATTATAGATGAAGATAGTGGGGAAGCAACAGAGAAATTAATTGCAGAAGTAATGGCAGTTCTCGATGAAACAGATGAGATAATTATTGGACGAGAAAAAACAGAAGATGGAGAACGAGCAATAACAGTAACCAAGGATGAAATTACAGAAAGGGTTGTAGAAGATGAACAAGCTCCTGAAATTAGCAACGAACTTGAACGAGTTCTGGGACAAATAAACATTAAACTTGATAGTTTAACTGATCGATTAAAGGGTTTAGAAGTAGAAATTTCTCAAGTAAAACCTGAAGAATTAGTAGCAGAACCAGAAGAGGAAATAGAAAACATTGGTGATATGAGAGATGAACTAGATATAATCACTCAAGAAACACCAGTTGCAAAAGAACCTATAGAAGAACTTGTGGAAGAAATTGTCGAAGAAGCAAGTTCTGAACCAGAAGCTGAAATTGCAATGCCAGAACCTTTGATTCCCCTTGTAGATGAATCAGAAAAAGAGAAATTAGATGAGGATCAGAAGGTTTTGGAAAGTCTTGTAGACACTCTTCCCCTTCATCCTAAACCTATTGAACCTAAAGAAACACAAGAAGAAATTGAAGAGAAAACAGAAGCAGTAGAAGTTGAACCAGAAGAAGAGAAAGTGGAAGAAATATCGGAACCAGATTCAATAGACGAAGACTCATCAATTAGATCCTTAATTGATATACCCGACGACGAACTTGTTGAAATACCTGATGAAGAACCCTATCTATCAATTGAGGGAGAAGATGAGGACGAAGAACTTGAGGATGAATTCAGCTCAGATGATAGTGTTATAGGAACTGAATTATCTAGTGCAATGATTTCAGAGCTAAAGGACATGTCAGAGGATGAAGAAGAACAAATAGAAACAACACTGACACAACCGGTCCAAGTTGATACAATCGAGAAGAAAAATCATTGCCCAATATGTGGAGAAGAAACAAAATACATTAGACAATATAATAAATACTATTGTGTAAAATGTGGCCGATATTTAATTTAAAAACATAATAATTAGTGAGGAATCAAAAATTGGCAGACGATGTTCTAATCTTAAAAACCTCTGGAGTACCATTATACGCAAAATGCTTTGGTGGCCAAACATGTAAAAACCATCCAGATCATGCATTACAAAGTGGTTTTCTTGCAGCTTTGTTTTCATTTTCAAAAGAAGCCTTTAGTTCAAATGGAGTAAAATCAGTGATTTTTGAGGATTTCAAGTTAGATTTCAAAGTTGATGAAGAAAATGAATTAATCGTTGTTTTAACGAATCCACTTGGGGAAGATGAGAGTAAAATTAAGAAACACCTGAATGATACACATAGAACTTTCGTGGAGAAATATCATCCAGTAATAAATTCACTTGTATATGACACAAATTTGTTTGCGGATTTCGATCAAGACTTAGTGAAATTGGATGTAGTGACAAATAATGCCAAGAAAGACCTTCCCTTAGAAAAAATTCCGTTCTGGAAAAAAATTTTTGCTCGAAAAAAATAACTTGAATTTACTTTTCTATTGGAAACACCGCTGTTTCCGAGTGCCGTAAAAGATAAAAGAGAAATCCTCTATTGGAAATAAGGGTAAGGTAATGAATGCTGAAACTTTCGGGAAAACAGACCTCTTTCTTTGGGATCACACAAGCCCTGAAGAGACAATAAAATTCTTAAAAAACGCTTATGACTTCTTTAGTTCAAGTTCTGTGAAGGATTCTTACAAAATTTTTGCATTGAAAGTAGTAGCGAAGTATATCACAAAAGCAGGCTTCCCTCGAGACCAAAAAGCTTTGAATGCTGCTGCTTTGTATATTGTGAACAGATTACCCGCTTCTCATCCCAATCATAGTTCAAAAAAGGAATTTGCTGAGAGACTGAAAGTTCCAGAAACAAGTCTAGACTGGTATGTGAGCTCCATAACTGAGAATCTAGAATTTTTTACATTACGTGATAGGAAAAACTTTCCGTACTATGTTGAAAGAGATGGGATAACTTTTGCAGTAATTTCATCTGTAGTAAAGGTCTTCGTAGAGGAATCCATAGTTCAAGGTTTAGCTGAATTGAAACCATTCGACATAAAAAATGTCGTAGATCAAATACTAGATATGTTAATAACTAAATTACGAATAGTTCCTCCGGTTTTTCGTCGAGATTTAACAAACAAAATCGAAGCTGAC
>JAGMDP010000060.1 GCA_023128635.1 Candidatus Heimdallarchaeota archaeon
CTATAATAAATCTTAAATAATGATGCAGAACAATTCTAAAAAGAACAAAGCCAAGGTAGTCAAGCACGGACCACGACGCTGGTCTTGAAAACCAGTTCCTTCACGGGAGCGCGAGTTCAAATCTCGTCCTTGGCACCATTTTCATTTAATTAAAATAAGCTTTATTTTATTGTATTTCTATTTCTCAAAATTGAAATCAATTAATTTATATTTTTGTAGTGTTTTTATTACATATGAAAGCAGTGATGTATGATTTGAAAATTTGGAAAGGTGTATTGAAAACTATTGGTTTGGCTGGTAAGTTTTCCATGGTGAAATATAGAGCTGATTGGCCAAAACCAGAAATCCTACATCCAAATCAAGTAATAGTAAAAACTCAACTTGGCGGAATATGTGGTTCTGATATACATCAATTACAAGTGAAAGGATCATATTTTACTTCAATATTGGCAAGTAAAACTACTCCCTTTCCAATTGGTCATGAAACTGTTGGAATTATAGAAGAAATTGGGTCGAACATTCAAAATTTGAAAATTGGAGATACAGTTGTTTTTGATCCGACAGCAACATGCGAAGCATACGGTTTTGAATTATGTTCTAGCTGTCAAGTAGGTCGATATGCGAGTTGTTTATGTTTAACAGGAACTGGTGACGGTTCTAAACTCGAAGAGAAATATGGTGGAAAGAATAATTGGGGAGGATATGGCGGAGGAGGATTCAGCGAATATGTTCTTGGTTTTGAGAAGCAATTTTACATAGTTCCTGAAAATGTTCCAATTGAAGTTGCTGTTTTGGCGGAACCATTTGCAGTATCCATACATGCAGTTGCTAATAATCTTCCAAAAGATTCTGATACGGTTATAGTTATTGGTGCGGGAATTATTGGTTTATTAGTTATTGCTGCACTTAGAGCTTATGGCTCAAAATGTCAGATAATTACACTAGCTCGCTATCCTCTTCAAGCTGATTGGGCTAAGAAACTCGGTTCTAATGAAGTAATCATCGAAAGAAAAACCGATCTGCTCTATGAAAAAATTGCCGAATTAACTAATGGGAAATTATACAAACCAATGTTCAGTAAAAAAGTACTTTTTGGGAATACTGGTCCAGATATAATATTTGATTGTGTTTCAAATAATCATACTTTGGATGATTCATTGCGGTTAGTGAGAAGTAATGGTCGAATCGTCATTCTAGGACTTGATTTCGGAGTTACAAAGAAAGTTGATTGGTCTATTGCAGCCTATAAGGAAATTGAAGTTATTGGATCAATGATTTATGGTTTGGATGATTTTCAAGGCAGAAGAAAGCATTCATTTGAAATTGCATTGGAAATTCTTGGTAAGAATCCCATTTTGTATCAAAACTTAGTAACTCACAAATTTCCCATTGACGAATACAAATCAGCATATAACGTTGCAATGCATAAAGGAAAACATCAAGCAATAAAAGTAGCTTTTGAGTTTCCTAAATAATTCTTCCCTAATTTCCTCGCATCAGAGGTCTTTTTATTTCTTTTTTTAAACATCTTTTTGTTCTAATGTTGGAGTAAAATAGGTTTTTAGAATCTGTAGGATTTGAATTAATGAAAGAAAAGGGGAATCAAACTATCTTTTTAACAGGTAACAACACGAAATATTATCGTGAAATTGAAAATGAATATCAGAAACAAAAAGAGATAGTAAGAAAATTCATTAAAAATAATTTTCGTCCAACAAATGATTTATGGGTGGCAGCAGTCTCACAAGCTGTTGGAAAAATTGCGAAGGCTACAGAAAACAATGATAATCAAGTTCTTGAAAAACTAATTCTACAGTTTATTTCACAATTACTGGTTTGGTTAGAGGTTTTTGAGAATCCTAATTTTGATGAAGTAACTCTCCCAAAAACTCATATTCATAATCCATCGTTCAATACAATTTTAGTGAAACTGGTTGGAGAGCTATCTCGAGCAATTTTAAGTAATGATAACCAGAAAGTGCGAAATAAAATAGCTGTTTTTCGATCATTCTGTGACCAGTGGATTGACCGAATAGATAATACAGAGAACGAGCAACTACAAAGAAAGACTTCATCAATAAAAATTGTAGAGGAATTTTGGGAAAAAAAAGACTTACTGTCCGAGAAACTAGAGGAAATGTTCTCAGAAGTTAAGAATGAGACTTGAATACTGACAAACTGCTAATATTAGTCATTAATTGTCAGAATTATGTCTATTTTTATATTGGTTAATGTCCATATAGTATCTTGAACCTATCTCGGCCAAATAAAGGGTTCCTAGCCGGCTCCGTGTTGGTTGAACCTTCTTTCATCATTCAACACCCTCCCTAAATAAGAAGGAATTTAACTCTTCCCTATTTTTCCAGCGCGGACCGACTAGTCATTTATTTTTCTTCGTCTAAAGCTTTTTAATTTGGTTTTAGCAGTTAGGGTATTACCAATTTATGAGGGTGTAGTTGTGAGTTACGAATACTTAGAACATACGGCAGATACCATTGTTCATGCAAAAGGATCTGATTTGAAAGAAGCATTTGAACAAGCAGCATTAGGTTATTATAACGTTTTATCAGATACAGCAACAGTTGAGCCCAAGTTCACAAAAGAAGTAACCATTGAATCTGAGGATTACAAAGCATTACTTTTTGATTGGATTGATAATTTAATTTATTTCTTTGACACAGAGCTTTTCATTGCAAATGAAATTCATATTTCGAGAATGGAAAAACTCGAAAGTAATATGATTACTTTGTCTGCTATTTTGCATGGTGAGGTTTTCGACCTGAAAAAACATCCTCAAGAAAGTGAAGTAAAAGCTATGACTTATTCTTTCATGAAAATTGGTGAAAATTACGTTGAATTTACACTTGATTTGTGATTCAATGAATTAGCAAGGCAATAATGTATTATTAACACAAAAAAATACACATTCTACTGCTAAATGGTAATAACAAAACTCATTAGGTAATTATGCAGAGCTTCGAAGAGTGAGAATATGGCTAAAAAGAGAGATCTAGTAAGAGAATTACTGGATAAACATTGTCTGATTACACCAGAATCTTATGAAATTCTTGAAGATTTGGATGATGATGTCGTTGATATTGATAAACTAGCTGAAGCTCTAAAAGATGAAATTGTTGTCACTCCTGAGAAACTAAGAGAAGCACTAGCATCCTTCGAGGAGTTATTATCTGAAGGGAATCTTGAAGTAGAAGAATCTAGTGAATTAGTAGAGCGAAAACCGGAACCTAAAATTTCCAGTCCTAAACCTGAAATAGTTACAAGTCAAGAAGATGTAAAACTCACACCTAGTGCAAAAAAGCGAAAAACGGAATTTAAGCCAATAGGAATGCAAATCAAAACAAAGATGAAAGTATTACATGAATCATCAGGACAAACTACTGTTGAAGGTACTCTCAGTGATTTTAAGCAATATTTTACCAGTCGCTATAACCAATTATTTGCTATTTTAAGAGGAAGAGGGGATGTATCTGGGTCTATAGGAATAAAGGATCTTGAGCGAGCAAAACTAGAAGCAAATGAAAGAATATCTATTATTGCCATTGTTACAAATAAGCGAACACTAAAGAGTGGAGGAATATTACTAGAGCTCGAAGACCCAAATGGTAGAATTACCGCAACTATCCCTGCTAAAATGCAAGAATTGTTAGTTAAAGCAGGTGCGCTACTTGAAGATCAAGTAGCAGGATTTTTTGGACGTCTTTATGAAGGAAGGTTTATCTTAGATGATTTTGTCTTCCCAGACATTCCGATTACTATGAGAAAAACGACAATAGATGAGCCAATTAGTGTATGTATGACTAGTGACTTACATATAGGAAGTAAGGAATTTCTAGAAGACTCATTCAATGATTTACTCGATTTTCTTAATGGTAAGATTGATGATCCTTATCAACAAACCTTAGCAAGTCATGTTAAATATTTAATAATAAATGGTGATTTGGTAGAGGGTATTGGTATTTATCCGAAACAAGAAGATGACCTTCTCATAACAGATATTTATGACCAATACACAAAAGCTGACCAAATACTGTCCAAAGTACCTGAGTGGATACATATTATAATTACTTCTGGAAACCACGATGCTTGCCGACTTGCATTACCACAACCAGCAATAAGTAAAGAATATGCTCCTGATCTTTGGAATCGATCTAATGTTACATTTCTGTCAAATCCCACAACAGTAGATTTACACAAAAAAACATTCTTAATTTATCATGGAAATTCTTTTGAAGATGTTGCATCCCTCACCCCCGGACTCAGCATGAATGATCCAAACGGTCCAATGCTTCATACATTAAGATACAGACATCTAGCCCCAACTTTTGGAAGAAGAACAAGTATCGTTCCAAGTGTGAAGGATGAATTAGTAATTGAGAAAGTTCCAAATGTGTATCATACTGGACACATTCACATTAATTCTCACACACAATATAGGGGAGTGGATTGTATAAATTCAGGAACTTTTCAATCACAAACAGATTACATGAGTTCAAAAAATATCGTTCCAACTCCAGGAAGAGTTCCAATATTAAACTTACATACAAACAAGCTTCATGAGCTTGTTTTCTTTGATGAAAGCGAAATTAGAAAGTGAATGTTCTATCGATTAGTATCGAAAGCTTTTTCTTTAACGGAACAAGCGAAAGTACGGAGACTAACAATTGACAAATCCCTGGATTCGTATTATGCGCCCTTTTAATTGCTTCCTTCTTACAATGTGTGCAATAGTTGGTATTATGGTTAGTAATCCCGAAGAATTCTATTCAGTATCTGATCTTTTAGGTCATTTGCCTACTCTAGTTATGATTTTCATTGGTGGCTGGGCACTTAGTGCTTCTGCTATGGTTCTGAATGATTACTTTGATATTGAAGTTGATAAAATAAACGATCCTAAGAGACCTATACCTTCCGGTGAAATCACTCCAAAACAAGCTTTAACTTTTGGCATAATCTTGATTGCCGTAGGCATTTTGATGGGTATTGGTATTGATTTGTTTGAAAACATTAGGCATGGTTCACAATTTGGTGTCTCTATTGTTACTGCTGTGATTTGTGCAATAATGGCTGCTGCTTATACTAAATATATGAAACGGTTCTCAATAGTTGGAAATATGGCGGTCTCTATTGGAGTATGGATGGGCTTCCTCTATGGGGATTTAGTCTTTGATTTTATGCCTGAAGTATTACCACAATGTATGGGAGCTGCAGCATTCTTTCTAAATTTTGGAAGAGAAGTATCGAAAGGTATAATGGATATAGAAGGTGATCGAGAAAACAAAGTAACAACAGTAGCAACTGCTTTAGGTTCAAAGTGGACTGCAATAATTGCTTCAGCAATTATTTTCTTAGCAATACCCGTATCAATAATCCCGATTTTTGTTGCAGGTGCGAGCTGGGTGTATTTGTTTTCAATAAATGTAATTCAAGCTTTGGTATTAGCTGTTTCCATCTGGTTACTAATTGATCACAAGCCTGCGACAATAAAGAAGATCAAATATGTGGTTCTTGTCACAATGCTTCTTGCACTAATAGCATTCTCATTAGAAGCATTTCTGGGCGGATATGTTGTTGACTCAATAATTCCGGTAGTATAAAAAGAAAAGAAGGGATAAGAGATGTACTACATCTCATTTGGGGGTTATGGGTTTTCAGCACCTTCAATTACAGGTGGTTTTGGTTTTAATTGGTTCTCAAGATTAGTTAATCTTTGACTAATTAAATCTAAAGCTCTCGAAAGCCTTCCAAAATCATCTTTATACCCACTAACATCTGCAGAAGGAGCGACTGGTACTTCTAAAAAGCCACCTTCAGTTGTAACTGCTTTGCCTTCAAGCTGAGAAACTTTACTCTCTAATGCTTCAATAGCAGTTAAAATTGATGGAACTCTATCATCCCCAGAAGTAGCTACATGAGATTCTTCTAAAGTATCTAAACGACTAGCAAGACTCGTAAACATTTCCTCGTCTCTTTTATCTCCTTGCTTGGAGAGCTCTGCTTCCAATCGTGCAACGCGATCGTTTTCTAAAGCGTCAAGTCTTTCAGTTATGCCATTAATCATTTCTTTCAATTCTTCACTAACGTTTTCTAGGGTATTTTCTAAAAGATCGATTTTCTGCTTCATTCCTTCAAGTTCAATTGTATCCACTAGATCTTCAGGAGCAAGAGTGGTTATGGGCAAACTACGCTCAGCTTCTGCAAAAAGCTGATCACAGACGTTTTTCAAGGGATATTTATCAATAACTAATCTTGAATTATTTAATAACTCATTAGCAGCTTTGACAATACTGCTCTTGGAGAATACTGGAACAATAACTTCATTCTCAACTCCACCACGTAATAATAGAGCTAAGATCCATCTACCTCTATCTGCAGTTAGTTGTAAATGATACATCGTACCTGGTATTTGCACATCCACTTTATCGATATTTGGTTGTGACATGGTTAAGTCATTCCTTGCGAAATTCTAAATCATTTATTATTTTATCTCAGCTTTACTACTTTGGAAATGTATATAAGAATTATTAAGTGGGTAAAAAAATGAGAAAAGAGTGTAATCTAAACTGATTAGATTACAATTGCTCTACATAATTTTGTGCATTAGTTGCTGCTATACAACCATCACCAACTGCAGTAGCTATTTGTTTTATTCTACCACACACATCTCCAGCAGCATAAACACCACGTATATTTGTCTCAAGTGTTTCGAGTTTAGTTACAATAAATCCTCGTTCATCGACTTCAATTCCGAGTTGATTAGCAAGAAGGGTATTCGGAACACTACCATACTCAATAAAGACAGCTTCAGTTTTAATATCTGATTCTTTTCCACCTTCTTTGTAAGTCACAGAGGTAACAAATTCCTCGCCAGCTATTTTTGTTACTCGAGAGCTATAATGGATTTCGAGGTTCTCTTTACCTTCTAATCGACTTTCATAGATAGCATCAGAGCCAAGCTCTTTCTTTGTGCATATCAAGTATACTTTCGATGATAGATTAGCCATATATAATGCTGATTTAGCAGCTCCGTTACCATAACCAATTACCACAGCTGGTTTTCCTTGATATAATGCCCCATCGCAAACACTACAGTAGGAAACCCCTTTCATGTAATATTCTTCTTCACCGGGAATGCGCATTTTTCTGTGTCGTGCTCCCATTGCTAAAATAATTGCTTTTGCTTTCAGAGTTTCATCATCATCTGTTTTGATAATGAAATCTTTGTCTTTTTTTACAATTTCAATTACGTTATCATAAATGACTTCTGCACTATTTGCTTTTGTTTGATTCTCTATTGCTTCCATTAATTCTAACCCCTCAACTCCTTTTGCAAAACCTGTATAGTTTTCAATCAAACCTAGTTTAGCTACTTGGGATTCATATGGATTACCAATAACAATGGTTGAGAACCCGGCTCTAGCAGTATATATTGCTGCTGTTAATCCTGCCGGACCTGCTCCTACAATTGCAATCTGATATTCTTTAATTTCTGACATAATTTTGCATCCTTTCTTAATTTGAAGTGAATAAGTTTTATTGTCTAATTAGCAAAAGAATTTCTTTTTTTAAATAACTATTGTTATACAAATTTAAATTTTAGAGTACTTTTAACCAATATTCTAAGGTTTAGAAGATGCCTTTTCATAGAAGATTTTTGTTATTTTTCCAATCCCTTTTGTTCTACCTTCTCTAAAGAGAATTTGTCTACCCTTTTTCAGAAATTCAGGATAATAGAGAAATCGAAATCTCACTTTTGCTTTATCGCCTGTGCGAATTACTTCTTTATTCATTTTCGTTATTTTTGCAGTTTGTCGAATAGTCCCACAATGAATAACTGCTTGATAATTCTTCTGAATTGTTGTAGAATGATATAAAACCAAAACTTCTGCTTCAAATTCCTTGGCTACTTTGATTTGTGCATCTTTTCCTAACAAAACCATTCCTTTTCTAAGAGCTGATCTTTGGATTCTTCTCAATGCAAAAGTAGCTGTTTGACCTGCAACTACACGTTTTACTTGTAATCTTTTGTTATGAATACTCTTTATTTTCACTTCCTGGAAGTTTCCAAACTCATCTGGTCCGAGCAATAACTCATCATCTATTGTGACAGTACCACTCATAAGCGTTCCAGCAATAACAGTGCCAACACCAGTGACTGAAAAAGTCTCATCGATTTGAAATTCAACTGGTTCCTCAAGAAATTCATCCCACATCTTATGAGCAGGTACTAAATTCAGGAATTTTCTCAGATTATCTAAGCTTTCACCAGTGACATTAGAAACTAAGAAAACAGGCGCAATACGTCCTGAAATTATGTTTTTTGCACTGACCACGACATCATCATCATTTCTGACAATGATTGGTATTTTGTTTGAACCAGGCATTTTGAGAAGTTTTCCTAAATTATCAAGAGTTTGTTTTAGAATATGATCAGGACAAATGTCAATTTTGGTAACCACTATGATTATAGGAACCTTCAAAGCTAGAGCAATACCAAGATGCTCTTTTGTCATGCCAACTATGCCCATATTTGCTCCTACAACAAGCAAGACATAGTCAGGTTTATGACCTGTTAATCCGAATAGCGTGGTTTTCAAATACTTCTCATGCCCACCAAGATCAATAAAAGTAATTACTTT
>JAGMDP010000061.1 GCA_023128635.1 Candidatus Heimdallarchaeota archaeon
CCTTTACTATCATACCCCAAAATTTGCTGACTAATGCTTGAAGTTCTGCCAGTTTCAATTTCATGCTTATGACGGAATACATTAACTCGAGCTAGGCCACGTCCATTATCTAATTTGCCTTGTGTTAAAACACCAACAAGTGTACTTTTTCCACTATCAACATTTCCCGCAACAGCTATTCTAATTTCTAGAAAATCCTCTTCAGCGAGTTTTCGCACTAAAACTTCTGCAACTGTCCCAATTTCCCCTTCACGTTCTCTAAGAATAGTAATGTCTGCGTTTAATTCCTGTGCCATCTTTGTTAATGTTTCAATTGAAAGTTTCAGTTCTTTATCAGATAAGCCCTTAGGATAACCATTGTCCTCAACACCAATTTCGTAAATTGCTTCTCCCAATCCTTCTTGTAATCTGAATTTCATCTGAGTAACTAAATGTTCAAACCTTGTAGCAGTAGGATCAATCAACTTAAGCTTATACTCGATGTTCCCTTCTTCGGATTCTTTATCCAGTTTTTCAGCTTTTTTATTCTTTTTTGAAGACATACTCTCAAACTCAAATCTAATACACTCTACTTGTTAATATTCAGAACGAATTTATAATATATTAACGCTGAGTAATATTTGCATAAAAAAAAAGACATATTCATTTAATCTTTAATGCTTATCTTGACATCTTGTTTTGTTAATTTTCTGACATTTCTTTGTATGTTTGCTGCTAAACTAGCAATTTCTTCATTCAACTTTTCGAGATTATCTTTTAGACTATTTATCCTTCGTCTTTGGATATCCTTATTCTTCTCAAGATTCTCTTGTTTTTCTTTAAATTCCATAATTTGGTTTTTTAGCCCTGATTCCTCTACCTTTACCTCAATATCCTTTCTTTTCTTAGAGTGTTGAAGAAGATTTGCATGTAATTCTTTGATAGACCCGTTCATAATTTCTTGTGACAAAGAGATTGTTTTGTTTCGCATTGCTGGTTTCAGTTTTAATTTCTCTTTTACAGCAGCTTCTCTTAGAATCTCTAATAAATCATTGAGATCCTTATGTCCTGCAGGCATGTCTTCAAATGCTTTTAGTGGGTTTTCTCTTAGTTGGGTTATAAGATCAATAAGAAATGGAGGAACCATTACTTTTCCATCTTGATGTCGAGAAGTTAGCTTTTTTAATGGCTTATCAAGGCTACTCAAATGTAGCTTTATTTTGTTAACAATAATGTGTAATTCATTGTTAATTACATCAAGTTCCTTAAGAATTGTACCGGTTTCTAAATCAGCTGTACTCTCATTTAAATCAGTTATTCGTTTCTCGAGTTTATTGAATTGATTTGATTCTGACTTGATTTCTTCCTTTAGTTTCTCTCGCTCTTTTACTTTTTCAAGAAGTGATGAAATATTGTCAGAAGTACTATCTACATCTTTAAGAAGAACAGTTCTGTCTTCCAAAAATTCTTTAAAATCCTGATAATTTTTCTGAATGCGTGTTAAAGCTCTATTCAAGACAAAAATTCGTGTTTTATATTTCTTCTTAAGATTTGGTATGAATCGTTGACCAAGTTTCAAAACTCTTTGTAGGAATTTTTCTAAGTCCTTTAAAAAATCCTCAGCAGTTTTATAAGTGATAGTTTTAGGGAATTCAAATCCCTCAACCATTTCAGTCATTTTTTCATAGATATTCTGCGAAGACCTAGTTTCCGAATCAATAGTATCACTCATTTCGAAATCTTGAGCTGCAACTTTAAGCTCCTTGAAATTTTCTGCGATATAATCCATTCTTTTTTTGATTTCTGAGCGAACTTTTTTTACTCTATTTTCTGATTCGTTCTCAAACCACGCCTTCATTTTGCTAAGTGAAATCACTTTAAACATCCCATAAGTATAGATTAAATATTAGTAGCTTTAACAAAATTTCTGTATATTTTCGTTCTTTCCTAGGTTTTATTTATCTTTCTTAACATCTTAACTTTGTTCATGGTTAAATAGATTAACTCTATTTTTAAATATTCCAAAACGTTTCAAAACAAAATGAAGCTATGAGGAAAACTATATAAAGAATATTTTCAGTGCCTTCTAAGCTAGCATTACATTTAATTATTAGAAATGATTATAGTATTTTGGTACAAACAACGTTATTGAGATGATTAATGGTGCCTTCAAAGCAAGTTGATAAAACAAATCTAAAAGAATCAGTAGTAGCAATAAAGAAGAAATTTGGAATTATCGGTAGAACTGAAGAGTTAATGAAAGCTCTAGCTGCTAAGGCTGCAGGAAGACATATTCTTTTAGAAGGACCGGTTGGAGTAGGAAAAACAGAAATTGCTCACGCATTAGCTGCATATTTAAACACTGAGTTTGTCAGATTTGATGGAGATGAGCGATATCATCCAGACAAATTAGTTGGTCACTTTGATCCTCCGGTAGTTTTAGAAAAAGGCTATTCCTTTGATTCCTTTGTTTCAGGTCCTTTGATACGCGCAATGAAAGAAGGGGCAATTCTTTTTGCTAATGAAATTAATCGTTGTCCTGAATCCACTCAAAATGTTTTGCTGTCTGCAATGGATGAAGGGCATATTGTTATTCCAAAATTAGGAGAAGTTAATGCAAAACCTGGTTTCTTTATAATTGCAACACAGAATCCGGTTGAGTTCATAGCAACTACCCCGCTAGGAGAAGCTATCAAAGATCGATTTGTTTGGATACGACTAGATTATCAATCAGAAGCTGATGAAAAACAAATCGTGGCTGCAAAGGTTAAAGATGCTCCCGAAGAAATTACAGATTATTCTGTTCTAATTGTTCGAGAAACAAGACTTTCAACTGACCTCAGAAGAGGTGCAAGTATAAGAGGAGCTATTGACTTGGCTGCGATTATAAATGAATTTGAAGAACGTTCCATTACTACTTGGATAGACATCAGCATTATGGCTTTAGCAACTAAGATAGAATTGGAAGACGGGATAGAAGATAAAATAGAAACCATAATAGAAAAAATTGTAAGGAAGGTTATTGGGAAGTTTTTTCGGTCCCAGTGAAGTAGAAATGCCTCGATCTTCTGGACATACGCCACCTCAAATAGGACGAATGACTCCGGAAAAATTGGTTCAAGCTGAGATTGTTTCTGGTACTAGAACTTCGAAAGATTTTAACCAGATGACTCAAAACATGAAATATCCTACTTTGAAGAAGATGTCTGAGTTAGCAATTGAATATGATAATATTCCCGCATTAAGAGGAATAGCGAAGAGTAACCAGTATGCTGTTGCTGAAGCTATGCAATCAAAAGAGGGTGTGAGGATGATTGAACGCCGAGCTGCAAGAGGAGAAGGTAGTGCTCCGGAACTGTTCTTTATGTTGAGAAGTACTTTTGATCCTCAATACAAGAAAATCTACAGACGATTAGCAAGAATTTCAGTTCTCAAATCATCCTATAGAGTTGTAGGTAGAGGATTGAAAGGAGAAATACGAGTAAGATCAGAATATGAACCAGGAATGAGCGATTTTGATATGGATTTGCTTATCGAAAAATATCTCCTAAATCGCTACATACAGTATTCTGATATTGTCGCAATAGAAAGAAGAAGTAGAGAAAATATCGGAGTTTTAATGTTTGATACTTCAGGATCACTTTATGGTGAAAAATTCAGAAATGCTGCCATGGCTGTTGCCATTTTGGCTTACCATTTAGCAAAAGAAAAATATGCTGTTATTCTATTTAATACGAAAGCAACTGTCATAAAACATATGGATGAAAAGGTGAAAATCGACACTTTGATTGATAGGGTACTTGAAAGTGAATCTGCAGGTTATACGAATATTTCTGCTGCATTGAAAAGTGGTTTACAGGAATTGAATAAAGAAAAGAGAACTGAGAAATTTGGAGTATTAATTAGTGATGGATGCTTTAATAGAGGGGAAGATCCACGACCATATGCGAAAAACTACTTCAATTTGCATGTTCTAAGTTTGCCAACAGAGAAAATTTGGGGAGAAGCTGTTTGTAGAGATTTGGCCCGGTTAGGTAAAGGACGATATATGGCTGTCAAAAGTGTGAACCAAATACCTAGGATTTTAATGAGGCTATTACGTAAGAAAAGCTAATCTCAAAAT
>JAGMDP010000062.1 GCA_023128635.1 Candidatus Heimdallarchaeota archaeon
AGATTAAACATTTTAGAGAAATCTTCTTCCTTATCTTCTTCTTTTGGTTTCTTTTTGCGAGCGTAAGCTGCAATCAATTCTGGGTGACTTTCTTGAACATGTGCACGCCAATCCTTGATCATTCGTCCACAATACCCGCAAATACTTAATGTTTCTTTTGCTTCTCTCCTTTGTAAATATTCAGCATATTTAGGATGCTTTCTATTCATATGTTCCTCAACATCGTCTACTAAGCACTGACAGATTTTGCAGAACTTAAGACCCTGACGTTTGTTTTGTATAATGGATGATTTTGCACACAAATTGAAATCCTCGGCAGATATTTTGAATTAGTTAAAGACCTCTGAGAGAAGTAAAACTACTACAACTCAGTATACAGATTTTATTCTGCTGTTATGTCTTAAAAACCTTACTCATGTGTTACTTATCTGAACTAGGGGTTGAAACTTTGTACTATTTTTCGATGAAAAATTGACATTATGTCAAGAAAATTCGAAGCGTAATATCTAATTATTACCTTTTTACATCAAATTTTGTCATTAATTCGAACTTTTTTTTGAAATTTTTTCTCTTATTTTTGTCAGTATCAACACTTCGCTTAATTTATAAGCAAACAATCTATTTCTTTTAATAATTATTTTAGTATTTCTTTTCACACCACTATAAAATTCCAAAATAAGCATTTAACAAGTAGAGGGAAAAAATTAAATTAAGAGCAAAGTGATTTTAGATTGTTTATGTAGGAGAAAACAGAAACAAATGACTATAAGAATAGCCTGGGGAATTACAGGCGCTGGATGTTGGTTATTAGAAAGCTTTGAGATATTGGGACGGTTTCTGAAGGACTCAAATGTAAAAGTAGACCTTTTTTTCAGTGGTGCTGGAAGAGAAGTAGCACAAAATTATGGAGTATTTGAATCTCCAGTACCTTTGAAAACTCCATTTATTGATAAGGTAAGAGAAATTCCTAATTTCAATCAGGATATATTTCGCAATGGTTTTAGAGAGAAATATAACTGGTTGGGAATCCATGAATCTCGAGATATTGAAAACTTCTTACATGATATTAGAACTGAAGAATCAGAAGAGGAATTTGATTACGAAGAAGTTCTAAATGATGTAATTTTCGAGATTGATGAAGGATCAAGCTTTCCTTCAGGTGCAAGTGCTACTAATAATCGATATGATTTTATTGTGATAAGTCCTGCAACTGGAAATACAGTGGCAAAAGTTGCTAATGGAATAGCTGATAACTTGATTACGAATTTAGCCATTATGGGAAATAAAAGCGAAAACACAAAAGTAATTTTTGTTCCAACCGATTTCAAACAAGGAGAAGTTAAAAGTTATCTGCCAATTATGCTTCATCAAGATACTTGTAAAAAATGTCAAGAATGTTCTGCCTTATGGGCTTGTAAGCCTGGGGCTATAAGGAGAAAAAGAGGTAAAATTAGAATAAACCGGTTGAAATGTATTGGGTGTTTAGATTGTGTCAAGTTTTGCAGACATGGTGTTATAACATTTTTAGAAGACACGAAAGTAATAGTTAGAAACAGAGAAGCAATAGCAGCAGATCTACTTAGTAAGCAGGATGGCTTCATTGTTTTGGAATCGCCAGAGAAAGCATATGATTACTTAATAAAAGAAATGAAGAAGTAATGTTGAAATTAGCTTTTATTTAGTAATCTCTTAAAAATGACATTTACTTATTTATGATAGAGGTATTTTCTTTGAAAAAAAATCCAAAGGATACTACACCACCAAAAATCCTAATTTTAACTGGTAGAGCAGCTGAACCTATTGTTAGGAAATATCTTCCAGAAAATGTGGATATATTAGTGCTTCCAGTTGATGTTGCAGCATTTATCTCAAACAAGATGATTCTAGGAAATTTGGATAGAAAAACAGCCCAAAACTATGACCTTATAATGACTCCAGGTTTAGTTCAAGATGATTTAACACCATTGGAAGATAAACTTGGTATTCCAATTGTAAAAGGTCCTCGATATGCTAGTGATATCAAAATGGCTATTATTGATGCTGATCCCTTTTCTTTATCACCTGTAGTAGCAGCCGATAAGTATCTCAAAAAACAAAAAGCTATTCTATCTCGAGATATTCTTGAACAAGGTTTCAAAGCTCCTCTAAAGAAAAATGAGTATGATCTGGGTTTTAAGAAGAAATTACCTGTTGGTTTGGATAGACCCCCCATTGTAATGGCTGAAATCGTTGATGCTCCAAAACTTTCAATGGAGCAAATAAATGAGAGAGCTCTTTATTATCTACGCAATGGTGCTGACATTTTGGATATTGGTGCGATTGCAAATAAACCTGAACCTGAAGAAATTTCTAAAATTATTAAGAAGTTAAAAACACTACAAGAACAATACGAATTCGCAATTAGTGTTGATACTTTAAATGTAGATGAAATACTGGCAGCAATAAAAGCTGGGGTAGAACTCATTTTAAGTATTGATCATGGAAATGTTGATAATTTAATCAATAAAATACCTAAAGATGTGGGAGTTGTTTTTGTTCCAACAAATGTTGAAAAAGGTCTTTTACCAAAAACCACTCCCGAGCGAGTTAATTCATTAATACAACTAAGAGACAAATTAAAAGAAGCAGATTTGACAAAAATAGCTGCTGATCCAATAATTGAAATGCCAATTTATCCTGGTTTTACCAACTCACTTTCATATTATATTGATTATAGGAAAGTTGATCCACAAACACCAATGATGACTTGTGTAGGTAATGTAACAGAGTTTATTGCAGCAGATCCAATTGGAATCAATGCGTTGTTTAGTTGTATTTCAGTTGAACTAGGGATTCAGCTATTATTAGTAACAGATGTTAGTGTAAAATGTCGTGGTGGAATAAAAGAAGTAGTAGAATCCAGAGATTTAGCATACGTAGCAAAACGAAAAAATGCTCCGCCAAAGGGACATGGGATAGAAATTTTAATGGCGAAAAGTCGAACAGCTAATGACTTAGAAATTATTGGATTTAAAAATATAGAATCATTAGAAATCCCATCGAAAGAAGATAATCAACTTTATAGTTTAGATTATGAGCCAGATCCAAAAGGAAGTTTCACAATCTGGATTGATTATCATAAACAAAAAATCTATGTTGCTCATCTTGAAATTGGAACAAACAAATCAGATTTGCTATTGATCTCGAGTAAAGCAAGACCTATTTATGAAGAAATTCTTAATAGAAATCTCCTAACAAAAATTGATCATGCTTTCTATATGGGAAGAGAATTAGAACGAGCTGAAATTTGTTTGTATTTAGGAAAAACATACATTCAAAATAAGCAAACCTTCAGTTTCGAAAGACTAGTTTAAAGTAAATGTAAAAGCCTATTTTTACACCAGGTATTTTTTTGATTAGTAATAGGAAATAAAGTTTTAAAAGAGAACATATATTCACAATATGAATAAGTTCTTATTACCAAAACTGAAAAAGAACATCGGTTAACGAACAAAAAAAATTTTAGAACTGAAAGAGGTTGACCAAATGAAACTTGATGAGAATGCCAAATATACGAAAACTCATGAGTGGGCAAGAAAAGAAGATGATGTTATAGTTATTGGAATTTCTGATTTTGCTCAAGGTTTGCTAAGAGATATTGTTTATGTTGAGTTGCCTACTGAAGGTACTACTTTCCAAAAAGGAGATAAAACTGCTGATATTGAATCCGTTAAAGCCGTTGAAGAACTAAAGACACCAGTCGCAGGGGAAATCGTAGCTGTGAATAGTGTTCTCGAAGATTCTGCAGAATCTATAAACGAAGATCCCTTCGGCGAAGGATGGTTCATAAAAATAAAGCCAAGTAATCCAGCAGAATTAGATGAATTAATGTCTCCAGAAGAATACAAAAAGTATGTGGAAACTCTCGATCATTAAATTAACTGGAGTACTGATCTTTTCTTGAATACAGAAAATGAAGGATCAGCAAACGACATTCAGAAGGAAATGGAGAAATTCCTTGGAATAGAAAGTGTAGATGAATTATTCAAGGATATCCCAGATTCTGTTCGTTTAAAAAATCCTCTCAAACTTCTTGGACCAATGTCCGAAAGAGATTTGTCACTATTTATAGATAAAATTCTTTCTTTGAATAAACCAGTAGTTTCTTTTCTGGGTGGTGGAGCACAAAACCACTATATCCCGGCAATAGTACAAGAAGTTATCACAAAACCAGAATTACTCAATGCTTATACACCATATCAACCTGAAGTAGCGCAAGGCATGTTACAAGGAATGTTTGAATTCCAAAGTTTAATCAGTGAATTAACTGGTCTAAATGTAACTAATTCTTCAATGTATGATTGGGCTACAGCTATTGGAGAAGCTCTTTTGATGTCAGTCAGAATCATGAAGAAACGACAAAAGGTTTTGATTTCAAAAAGCATTCATCCTGATAGACTATCAGTTATAAAGAATTATCTAGCAGGACCACAGATTGAGTATGAAATGGTGAATTTCGATTCAGAAACAGGGGAAGTCGATTTAGCTGATCTTAAAAAGAAATTAACTGAAGATATTGCTGCGTTCTATTTTGAAAATCCAAACAGCTTTGGTGTAATTGAAAGTAAAGCAGAAGAAATCTGCGCTCAGATACATGAAGTAGAAGCAAAAGCAGTTGTTGGTGTAGATCCTATTTCATTAGGAATAATGAAACCACCAGGGAAATATGGTGCGGATATCGCGGTTGGTGAAGGACAAGGTTTAGGTACTCCCATCAGTTTTGGTGGACCTCACTTTGGATTTTTCTCTACAAATTATAATCCTAGAACAATACGACAAATGCCTGGAAGACTCGTTGGGTTAACAAAAACCAAAGATGGAAAACAGAGAGCATATGTCTTAACACTATCAACACGCGAACAACATATACGAAGAGAACGGGCAACCAGTAATATTTGTACGAATCAAGCTATCCTAGCATTTGGTGCTGGAGTGTATTTATCGTTATTAGGTCCTGATGGTTTAAAGAAAACAGCAGAATATTGTATTTCGGCTGCAAATTACCTTGCCAATAAGATAAATGAGCTCGAACATTTTGACGCTCCAATATTTACAGGTGCGCATTACAATGAATTCATTGTTCGAGTTAAGAAAGGAACAATGGCGAAACTAGAAACAAAACTCATTGAACAGGGTTTTGTTGGAGGATACACACTAGAAAAATGTCATCCTGAATTTGGTGAAACAGCAATTTTCTGCGTCACTGAAATGCATACAATGGATGAATTGAGTGAACTCTTAGAAGTGCTAAGTGTGTACGATAAAGAATTAGGAGGAAAATAAAATGCCCGAAGAAAAAACAACTACACTTGCATTTTATCGAGAACCTCTGGTTTTTGAACTAGAAGAAACAAAATATGAAAGATATTCTCCTCCTAGCATTCCTAAAGAAATCAAGAAATCAGTGAAAAAACCACTTGCTTTAATTCCTAAGGAAATGCAAAGAACCGATCCTCCTAACTTGCCTAAATTAGCAGAATTCCAATTAGCTAGACATTACTTGCATTTAGCACAAATGAATTTCACTGTGGATAGCGGTTTTTATCCACTTGGGAGTTGTACTATGAAATACAATCCAAAAATCAATGATTTCATTTCCACTGACAAACGAGTAGCTATGGCACATCCATTCCAACCTGCAAGAACTGTTCAAGGTAATATTAGAATACTATACGAAACCGAACAAATGCTAAATGAATTAGCAGGTATGGCAAGGACAACATTACAACCATCTGCTGGAGCCCATGGGGAATTAACAGGGATAATGGTAATTCGTGCTTATCACATCGATAAAGGAGAAACAAGAACAGAAGTTATCGTCCCAGATAGTGCTCACGGAACAAATCCTGCAACAGTAGCAATGGCAGGATACAAAGCAGTAATAATCCAATCAAAGGAAAACGGTTTAGTAGATCTCGAAGCTCTGAAAGCAGCGGTTAGTGAAAAAACTGCAGCACTTATGCTTACAAATCCAAATACCTTAGGATTATTCGAAGAAGAAATTATTGAAATTGCAAAAATAGTCCATGATGTTGGGGGATTGCTGTATTATGATGGAGCTAACTTCAACGCAATAATGGGTATTTGCCGACCTGGTGATATGGGATTTGATGCAATTCATTTCAACCTACACAAAACCTTTGGAACCCCTCACGGAGGAGGTGGACCTGGTTCTGGCCCAGTAGGTGTTGTTGAGAAACTTGTTCCTTATCTACCGAAACCATTACCTGAGCTTAACAAAAAGACTGGTAAATATTATCTAAATTTTGACATACCTAAGTCGATTGGAAAAATCAAAGGTTTCTGGGGTAATTATAGTGTAATTGTCAGGGCTTATGCCTATATGCTGGCATTAGGAGCAGAAGGACTGAAACGAGTATCAGAACAAGCTGTTTTGAATGCAAATTATCTCAAGAAAAAGCTCTTAGATTTGGGTGGTTGGGAATTACCCTTCGCACCTGAAATCCCGCGAAAACACGAATTCGTTTTAGACGGGGAAGAACTCAAGAAAGAAACTGGTGTATCCACACTAGATGTTGCTAAAAGACTTCTAGATCTTGGTTTTCACGCACCGACTATTTATTTCCCACTAACAGTTCATGAAGCACTTATGGTTGAACCAACGGAAACAGAAACAAAACAAACTTTAGATGACTTCACAGATGCAATGAAACAAATTTTAAAAGAAAGCAAAGAAAATCCTGAAATCGTTCTTAGTGCTCCACAAAACACTCCCGTTGGTCGGATTGATGAAGTTTTAGCCGCGAAAGAACCAATTCTTACTTGGCGAATGTTGAAACAGAAAGATGAAGAGAAGTAGTTCACTTCTCATTCCTTTATTTTTT
>JAGMDP010000063.1 GCA_023128635.1 Candidatus Heimdallarchaeota archaeon
GCATCTACTCCCAACAATGTTTTTTCTAATTTAAGATAATCTGCAACCGCTTTGCATGTTGATCCTGACCCTAATAGATACAAAGTATCTCTAACCATGTCATCATTAACTCTTTCAGCAATAACCATCTGATCATGCTTTTCATCGAAAGATGAGGGCGAAGACATTTTCCCACCTTGAAAAGCAGCTCGCAAATATGGTATTGTAACCATTCCTCTTAATTCAGCACTTAGTCGTCCTGCACGAAATGCTTCTTCATCAATATCCATAACTTCTGATTGTGTAAGATTCAATTCTCCGCTATGAAATTGCTTCAAGATCATACCTGCTATCTCAGGATTTAATGCAAAACAAGCAGAATGCATTTTTACCCCACTGGGAACAGCTAAAAGTGGTACTTTTTCTTGCACAGCATCAAAGATATCACATGCTGTTCCATCTCCACCAATAAATACAATTAATTTTACTCCTCTCTCAAGAAATTCTTTTGCTGCTTTTTTGGTATCTTCTCGAGTTGGTTTAACTTCCTTACTCTTTCCGACAATTTCAAAATTAAAATCAAGTTCTTTTAAAACATCTTCTCCCATTTCACCGCTAAAAGTTAGAAAATGAATTTGTTCTTTTAGATCTGAGATTATTTTAAGAAATCTTTTCGTTCGATCTTGCGATACTTTCTTCCCTTCTCCAGAATTTAATTTCTTCCAAATCTCTTTAGCATCGTCACTTCCCTTTAAACCAATTCTGCCACCAACTCCAGCAATAGGATTGATTATCAATCCGACAAGTAATTTTATGTCCTCAGAGATTTTTGTAGCGACAGTTTGTTTCGTTGATGTCATTTTGCTCTCTCAACCAATTCTAATTTAATAATCCATCTGAAATAGATAAAGGTTAAATATAAATTTATCAGTTCTTTGCTCCTTTCTTGGAAATTTCTTTCAACTAATACAATTTGATTCTAGTGAATAAATTGTAGTTTATTCATTAAACTGTGAAGTTTCAAATAAACCTTAAAAGTATTACATCTTATAATTATGCAAATTAACTGGGAATTGGTGAAATAATTTTGAAGTATCCTGTATCTGAAAGGAAAGAGATTATTGAAACTTTACATGGTGTGGAACTCAAAGATCCTTATAGATGGTTAGAAAATTATGAGGATCCAAAAGTTATCGATTGGTTAGCTAAACAGAACCAATTCACAAAAGAAATGATTGAAAAAATCCCGAATTATAAAAAAGCCTTGGAAAAAATCAAGGATTACCTTTCACTTGGAACTATTTCAGTTCCTAAAGAAAAGAAAGGATATATTTTCTTCCAAAAAGCTACAATAGAAAGTCAACCGATTCTTTATGTTCAAAAGGGAAAAGCAGGTGCGCCAATAATCTTAGTTAATCCCAATGAATTAAGTAAAGAGAATCCTGTTTCATTAGATTGGTATTTTGTATCACCAAATGCAAAGTATCTGGTGTATGGTCTCTCGAATAATGGAGATGAATGGAGTCTTTTGCATATTAAGAATGTGGAAACAGGTGAAATTCTAGATGATAAAATCCCAAGAACTAGATTTTGTAGTCTTGCTTGGTTACCTGATGAAACTGGATTTTATTATACCAGATATCCTGAACCAGGAACAGTTCCAAAAGGTCAAGAGAATTATAACAAGCATGTTTTTTTACATATAATTGGGAATGATTGGCATAATGATGAAAAATTATTCGGAGAAGGAAGATCAGCGACCAATCATTATACCATAGGTTTAACTGAAGATGGGCAACATCTTCTCATCGGAGTTAGTAAATATACAAAACATGACCTATACATTATGGATTTAGAGAATAACAATATACTAGCAGAAGTTATTGCAGGTGATGATAGCATAACTGCAGGATCAATGATGGATGGAGAAATTTGGATTTTAACAAACAAAGATGCACCCAAAAAGGCCTTATATAAAACTAAAATTAGTAAACCAACACAAAGTAACTGGCAAGTTGTTATTCCCGAAACTGATAATCCAATCAGTCAAGTATTAATAACAAAAAATAATATTTTCTTGAAAGTTATGAAAAATGCCACTGATTATATATTGATTTATACAAAAGAAGGCAAGTTTGATTCAGAACTTGATTTGCCAGAATTCTCTTCAATATTGGGTATGGGAGGTGCAGGTTCGATTGCTGCGAATGATCAAGACCATTTATACTTTTCTTTAATGAATTTCTTTTATCCTGCATCTATCTACCATTATGATATCAAAACAAAAGACCTTACCATCTTTAGGGAAATTAAACCATCATTGAACATTGATGATTATATAGTAAAACAAGAATGGTATGAATCAAAAGATGGAACAAAAGTTTCGATGTTTATTGTTCATAAGAAAAGCATTGAATTACATGGTTCTAATCCTACGATGTTAAATGGCTATGGGGGTTTCAATTTACCAATCAAACCACCTTATCTAAAGTACTCAAGATTTTTCTGGCTGGAAAATAATGGAGTTGTTGCTATAGCTAATTTACGTGGTGGTTCTGAATACGGTGAGGAATGGCATAAGGCTGGGATGCTTGAAAAGAAACAAAATGTATTTGATGATTTCATTTACGCTGCGAAATGGTTAATCAAAAACAAATATACTTCACAGAAGCATTTATGCATAAATGGACGAAGCAATGGTGGACTTTTAACTGGAGCAGCTATAACCCAAGAACCAGATTTGTTTGGAGCTGTTTATGTGGGAGTTCCACTCTTAGACATGATTCGATATCACCTCTTCAGTATAGCAAGATATTGGATTCCTGAATACGGTTCTGCTGAAGATCCTAAGCAGTTCAAATATATCTTGAAGTATTCACCATATCACAATGTGAAGAAAGGAACAAAATTCCCTGCAACTTATCTAGTTGCTGCAGCTTCAGACTCTCGAGTTGATGCATTACATGCAATGAAAATGACCGCGTTAATGCAATGGGCAAATGCTTCACAAGAACCAATCTTGCTGTTTGTAGAAGGACAAGCTGGCCATGGGGTTGGTAAACCTCTTGAGAAACTTGCTGAAACAGAAACAGATCTTTATGCTTTCTTGGGTTGGAAGACTGGTCTGAAATTCTAATAATATTATTGATAGTGGTGAAAGAACAATGATTGTTTCCATGATACAAGGTGACATAACGGAAATTAAAGCAGATGCACTTGTTAATGCAGCGAATAACGAGCTGTGGATGGGTCTAGGGGTAGCTGGAGCCCTGAAACGGAAAGGCGGAAAAGAAATTGAAACAGAAGCTATGAGTAAAGGACCAATTAAACCTGGAGAAGCGATAGAAACAACCGCAGGAAAACTAGAAGCGAAATACGTAATACATGCTGCTGGAATGAGAAGTGATGGTTTCATAACAAAAGATTTTCTGAAAAATAGTGTACTGAACAGCTTAAAACTAGCTGAAAAACTAGAACTTGACTCGATAGCTTTTCCAGCAATTGGAACTGGAATAGCAGGATTTCCGGAAGAAGATTGTGCAAAAATTATGGCGGAAGTAATTTTAAATTTTAAGTCAAATTACCTACAAGAAGTGAAAATTGTTCTTTATAGTGACGAAACATATAAGAAATTTCTACAGATATTTGGTAAAGAAAAGATAGAGGTGTAAGTATCACACCTCGGAATCTTCATTAATTTCCGGTTCTTTTTCTTCTTCTTCTACTTCTTCAGCAGATTTCTCGTCTTGATCATCAACTACTTTGTGTGCTAATTGTCGTATTTCTTCTCTTTTTGCATCTTCGTCTACGATCTCCATCTCACGATTTACAAGGATTTCAAGAATCTTATCAAAAGAAGCACTACAATCATCTATAATACTTTCAGCTTCTAAAGTATCTATGTGAAGAGCTTCTTCATAACCCTTAATCAATGGTAGAATAGTGGATATCCAAATTGCTTTTGCTTCTCCGAGAAGTACTTGTGAATCACTAGCAAATTCAGCCAAAGCTTCACGAGATGCAGTATTAATCGTGAATGAAGTCATTTTCTTTTTCACAAGTTCATCGAGTTGTCTATCATAATTCTTTAGTGCCTCAATAGCTTTTTTCATTGTTTCTTTCTTAGATTTAATGATTTCATCAAATGTAGGAACTACTTCCTCTGGTTGTGCTCTTGTCTCAACAGATAATTCTTCTTCATCAGTTTTTGTAGGTTCAGGTAGGATTTCAGGTGAAGTAGGTAGATCTCTTCGTTTCTCTAAAATTGATTTAATTGCTTCTTTTTCTTCTATTTCGTAAGTCATTTTACGACCCTTTTCTGTTTGCTCGGTGAAAAATTCTTTTTCATCTCGCTCAAGAGCTTTTCTTTTTCCTCTATCTTGAGGTTTGAATTGACGAGCAATTAAAATAGAGATTCCTAGGAAGAAGACAAGTGTACCTAAACCAACACCTAGACCAATGAGCCAATCACGATAATCTCCAACACCACCACCAATAGTCGGATAATCCTCTGGGTCCAATGGGTCTGTCCCATATCGATATTCATCAAAATCAGAAGCACCATCAGAATCTGTGTCTGCGTTTGTTGGATCAGTTCCTATATAAAATTCAGTTTCAGTAGCAAGACCATCTCCATCTGGATCAGCTGAAATATCATCCCACGTAATAGGGTCTAAACCCCATTGCACTTCATAATTATCAGGTAAATCATCAGCATCTGTGTCGATGTCCAATGGATCTGTATTATAATCATTAACCTCAGAACCATCAGAGAGAGAATCCCCATCGGAATCAGGATTAAGAGGACTTGTTCCTTCCAAATACTCCTCAAGGTTAGTTAAATCATCATTATCATAATCTAGCGAAGCATCTGTGGAATTATTTGGATCAAAATTGTAATTTATTTCATAGAAATCAGGCATCAAATCACTATCAGAATCTGAACTCAATGGATTTGTGTGATAGATATTTACTTCTGCGCCATCGGGTAACAAGTCATTATCAGAATCCGCATCTAAAGGATCTGTACCGTATATATTTATCTCATCGTAATCTGACAAGCCATCTGTATCAGAATCAAGAGCTCCATATGTTAGATATATTTCTGTGGTATCACTTTGATATTCCTCTGCATATGCAAAGTAAAAAGTTCCATTCAAATCAGCAGTTACAGATGGATCATGTGCTGGTTTATCATAAGAACTGATTCGTTGATTAGCTCCCCAGCTAGAAGCATTTGTGTTTTTATGTCTTAAATAAATTGTATAACGATTACTCGCAAACTGTTCAAATACCAAAATATTGTTCCCTAAAGTATCTGCACAAATGTCATAATCACTATTTGGGGCCACATATGAATTAACAACCACTGGAGAAGACCATAATCCTGCTCCTTGCTTTGCTTGTGCATTTGTATAATATAGATTTGTGGAAGTTCCATTATCTCTAAATAATAGTAGGAGTTTTTTACTCGAATTATCGAAGGTCAATCTGGGATTAATAGGAGCATATGCTACTGTTGTGATTTTTTCTTCAGAGGACCAAGCTGAACCTTCATCTAGATAGGAATAATAAATCTCTTGATCACTAGCTCGCTTATCCACCCACATTAAATGGAGGGTATTATTCTCATCAAAAGCTAGTGTAGGTGGAGAATTGGCTAACACCTCTGCTCCATTTGTAATTCTGGTGGTCGGAGTACTCCAACTGTCACCAGTTGCATTATAATTTCTATAGTATAAATCACCATTTGGATTGTCTGTTGTGTCTATCCAAACCAGGTGAACAAGACCGTTCAAACCTAAAATTGTAACTGGAGATGAAGAATTTCCACTATTACTAACAACACTTTCCTTGGATTGAACAGAAATTTCATTCTCAACTGGAACATCATTTATATCATAATTATCAACAGAAAATTCATCAAAAATGAAATGAATTGTTCCATTCATATCTTGTGTAGGATTATATCCCATTAACATTGTATCAGTTACTGATGCCACATCAACTGTAGAGCCCCAAGAAGTGCTAGAATTTCCAATGGCAAATTTCACAGAGCTGATTGCTGCAGGAGTATAAGGCTGGAATAAATCAACCCAAGAAACACCTACTCTTTGAGTAGCAGGATTGTAAAGAATTCTTGTATGAGTAGAATTTAAACCCGTGCTTGATATCTTTAGTGTTTCTTCTAATAGGATTGTATTTGGTGTGAAATTGAATTGGAAATCACTTTGATCCACTTTCAAGATATTACCATTATTTGAAACACTATTTTGATTTATTACTAGAAAAGAGATAATAAATGTGAGACAAAAAAGTCCTGTAAAGCACCTTATTCTTAATTTCTGTGACATATTCATTCAGACATCCTCTACATTACTCTATATTTTGGAATTCTCTAGAAAAAAAGCTTTGGATACTAGACTTTCTGGGCACCATACAAAAACATTGAATTGTTTAGGAATAAAAATACCTCATAATAAATAATCGAGTCTTAGAAAACTCTTAAATAATCCATTTTTCGCTCTTGAATTACAAGGTGCTAAGAATGGCTAATCAAGAAATCAAATGTCTAATCGAAGGAGGAAAAGCTTCTCCAGCTCCACCATTAGGACCAGCCTTAGGTCCAACTGGAGTGAATATAGGTGCAGTAATTGGTAAAATTAATCAAGAAACTTCCAAATTCCGTGGTATGAAGGTTCCAGTCACAATCATCATAAAACCTGATAGATCTTTTGACGTAGAAGTTGGTCTTCCTACAACCAGTGGACTTATTCTTAAAGAAGCCGGATTAGCAAAAGGTGGACATGGGTCAACTGAAGAAGTGCCTGAAGAACCATTTATTGGTAACATAACCATGGATCAAATTTTGAAAATTGCTGAAATCAAGAGAGAAGGTAGCTTTGCTTCTTCCACTAAAACTCTTGTGAAAGAGATTTTAGGTACAATGCTCAGCTGTAAAATCACTTGTGAAGGCAAAGATCCACGAGACATTCAAAAAGAAGTCGATAAAGGTGTCTATGATAGTCGTTTTTAATTTTAGAAATTAAATACGGACACCACCCAAACTTTTATTTTTCCTTTGTTTTGACTAGAAGCTGTAGATGCTCAAGGGCATTTAAAATGAGCTGAAATAAGTCGAACAAACTATATGATTGAAAGGTTTCAAAATCAGATGAAGATATTTTGAAACTATGTAAGAGGTGTCAAAAATTAAAAAATATCCTGGCCTAAAGTATATGTTCGAGCCAAAAAATATTGCAGTTATTGGTGCTTCTAAGAAACCCGGGAAGATTGGATACGAAATTATGGACAATATCATTTCTTATGGATTTAAGGGTGAAATCTATCCAATCAATTTGAGAGAAACGGAGATTCTTGGAAAGAAGGTTTACAAATCAATTTCTGATGTTCCTGGTGAAATAGACTTCGCGGTAATATCAATCCCAGCGAAATTTGTTCCCGCTGTTTTTGAGGAATGTGGTAAAAAAGGAGTAAAATCTATCGCATTAATTACTAGTGGTTTTGCAGAAGTAGGTGATCACAAAGCAGAAGAAAAACTAGTGAAAATCGCAGAAAAATACAATATGCCATTTATCGGTCCAAATATTTTTGGAATGGTTTATGCTCCTTCAAACCTAAACGCTTCATTTGGTCCATCTGATGTAAAACCTGGAAAGTTAGCATTCATAACTCAAAGTGGAGCTTTGGGAATTGCTCTGATGGGTTGGACAATTACAAATAAAATCGGTCTCTCTTCGATAATAAGTATTGGAAATAAGGCACAAATAGGTGAAAGCGAGCTTCTGTTCAACTACTTGAAAGATGATCCAAATACCACAGCAATACTTCTGTATGTTGAAGGTTTAAAAGAAGGACAAGTAGCTATGAAGGTTTTCAAAGACGTTGGAATGAAAAAGCCGATTATTGCTTTGAAATCAGGACGCTCAGTGAGAGGAGCTGTTGCTGCTGCTAGTCATACTGGCAGCCTTGCAGGTTCAGATAAGATCTATTCTGCTGCTTTCAAACAAATGGGCGTACTCAGAGCCATTGATGCTTCTGAAGCATTCGACTGGGCAAGGTGTATAACAAATAATATACGACCTGAAGGAAAGAATGTTGTAATAATAACGAATGGTGGTGGAGTAGGTGTTATGGCAACAGATGCCTGTGAAGATTGTAAACTTGATCTATATGATGATCAAGAAAAACTAAAGGAATTATTCTTCAAACCAGATATTATGCCACCTTTTGGTTCCACAAAGAATCCAATTGATATCACTGGTGGTGGTGGTGAACTTGCATACAAGAAAGCTATTGAAGCTGCTTTTCAAGCAAAGGAAATTGATGCTATCGTTGTTCTTTATTGCCAAACTGCTACAACCAATCCTGATTTACTTGCTGATTATGTCATTGAGGTTTTAAATGCTCAAAAGAAAAAGAAACCATTTGTCATTGCAAGCATTGGTGGTGAAGCAGTAGAAGAAATGGTAGACAAGCTCAATGAAGAACACATACCAGCTTATGATCTTCCAGAAAAAGCGATTTCTTCTCTAGCAGCATTATATCGTTGGGATGAATTCATCGAAGAACATGAGAAAATAGGCCCTCTTAAACCACTTCAACTACCGATTAAAGAAATCAAAGCAATCATCAAGAAAGTGAGAAAAGAAGGACGAGTGCAAATGCTTGAAGATGAATCTAAAGAAATATTCAAGCTGTGTAATTTAGAAGTTCCTCGTTATGATCTAGCTCAAAATGCTGATGATGCAGTTGAAATTGCTAAAGTAGTTGGTTTTCCGGTAGTTATGAAAGTTGTTTCAGAAGATATTATTCACAAAAGTGAGGCTGGCGGTGTTATCGTCAACATTAAAGATATTTTTGCAGTGGAAGATGCTTTCAACGAAATAGTAGAAAATTCTCTAAAATACAATCCTGACGCAAAAATACGAGGAATCTTAGTAACAGAAATGGTTCCAAAAGCAACTGAAGTAATTATTGGTGTATCAAGGGATCCATCCTTCGGACCTGTTGTCATGTTTGGTCTCGGCGGAATTTATGTAGAAATCTTAAAAGATGTTGTCTTTCGGGTAGCTCCCTTTGGGAAAGAAGAAGCACAGCATATGATTGATGGCATAAAATCCAGAGACATGCTATATGGAGCAAGAGGACAAAATCCAGTAGACGTTGAAGAACTTAACAAAACCATTTGTATTATTAGTCAATTAGTATCACAAATAGATGACATAAAAGAATTGGATATCAATCCTTTATTTGTCATGGAACGAGGTGTTAGTGTAGTAGATGCAAGAATTACATTAACTGAAAAGAAATAAACTCTGTGAAATCTCGTTCACTTCTATTTCTTTTTTCTTTATTGAGAAAGAATCAATACTAGATAATTTAAAGAATTAGAATGTTAATCAGAAATAACTGAAGAGTGTGTTGAATTTAACTGAAGGTGAGTAAACTATATACAAATTCTATTATCGAAATGGGCTACAATTCGATTTTCCGGATAGTCAAAAATTGTTAATTGATGGTAAAAGCTCGAAAATTCCTCTAAATGCTCAAACAATTGTAACCCATGCTCATTCCGATCATTTTGCTTTCATGTATTCTAATCCAAGAACTCATGCAACACAAGAAACTATTGATTTATTTTTTTGTCAGAAAAAACCTACTGGACCAATTACTTTTCAGCCTACTCAATTTAATGAAAAAATTGTTTTTGACCCTGATATACCTGATTTAGATGTGAGATTGGTTTCTTCTGGTCATGTTTTAGGTTCAGCTTCTGTTTCAATCAAATACAAGGATAAAGTAATTTTATTTACAAGTGATATCGGTGGAAGAGGACAATTAACAATAAAAGAGCCTATTACAAAAATTGATGCGGACATACTTGTTATAGAAGCAACATTTGGTTCTCCGGAATTAGTATTTCCATCTCGAGAAGAAATTTCTATGGAAATTCTGAAATGGTCTGCTGATGTTATAAAAGAGAAACGAAATGTTGTGTTTTCAGCTGGCAAATTAGGTTCAGCCCAAGAACTAATCAAGATGTTTAACAATCTCACTAACCTTCGAGTTGTAACTCATGGAGATGTAACTCCAGTGAGTGATGTTTATCAAAAACACGGGATTCAACTAGAATATTTCGATTCCAAATCAGAAGAAGGGCGCGAAATATTACGTGATGGTGAAGCTATTATCATTCAACCTCGAGAGAAAAAAATAGTGCCATATTTCATCAAAGAACATGTCAATTATCGTAGTGCGATTGTGACCGGTATGGCTTCTAGGTTTATTTACAAGGATTACGATGCTGCTTTCCCACTATCATCACATGCTAACTATCCTGAGTTAATTGAGTATATCAAAGAAGTATCTCCCGAACTCATATTTACAATGTATGGCCTCGAGGAAAAGCTAGCAAAAGCCATAACTAATGAATTAGACATCCCAGCAATTCCTTTAAGAAAAAAGGAAGAACAAAGTCAACAAAAAATGCCTGAAAAACCAAAAAAACAGAAGCAAATTGAAAAGAAAATCCCGAAAGCACAAATTAAGAATAAACCGTCAAACAAAGATGCTAAGAAAAAAACTACTCTGGATGATTTCTTTTCTGACTAAAAGGAGCAAATACTGAAAATGGATTCTATTTTTCTTATGAATCTAAAAGATATACAACCAAGTCAATTATACATTAGCAAGAAGAAACTAGCGAAAATTCAA
>JAGMDP010000064.1 GCA_023128635.1 Candidatus Heimdallarchaeota archaeon
AATAGTTAGAAGGCAAGTTGTATTATCATGGCAAGAATTGCTCTAGTTGGCAATCCAAATGTTGGAAAAAGTGTAATTTTCAATGCACTAACAGGATTAAATCAAACTATAGCAAATTTTCCGGGTTGTACTGTTGAAAAGAAAGAAGGTGGAATGAAACACGAGAATAGAACGATTGAAGTTATTGACTTGCCAGGCATTTATTCCTTAACTCCTCATTCCATTGATGAAGAAATCTCTAGAGAGTATATTATCGAAGAAAATCCAGATTTAATTGTTGCGGTTCTTGATGCGTCTAATCTTGAACGCAATCTCTATTTGACTGCCCAATTAATGGAGCTTGGAGTTAATCTTCTAATTGCGCTAAATATGATGGATCTCGCTGAGGGAAAAGGTTTAGAGATAGATGTTGAGCAACTTTCAGACAATTTAGAAATACCGATTATAGAAACTATTGCAGCAAAAGAAATCGGATTAGATGATCTGAAAGGGGCAATATGTCATTATTTAGATAATCCTATTGAACCCAAACCAATAAAGTGGTCTGGTACAATCGCTGAATGCTTACCAACTATTCTTGAAGAAATTGCTCCTTATTCCTCTCGTATTGAGAAAAAATATCCTATCAATTGGTTAGCTATTTCTTTATTAGAAGAGGATGAATTTGCTTGGGATATTTTACGAGATATTGGGGTTCCTCAAGATGAGCTAAAAGAAAAAGTCAACAATTTGATAAATGAGAAGTTTGATGGCGAAGCCTCTCTAGCAGTAGTCGATGCTCGTTACGATATTGTTAAGGTGTTACTAAGAAACATCATTACTGATTATCGCGGGAAGAAATGGGCTTTAACAGATATGCTTGATGAAGTTTTAACTAATAGATTTCTAGGCATACCAATTTTTCTTGCAGTAATGTGGGGTGTTTTCCAACTTACTTTTGTTGTTGGTCAACCTCTTGTTGATCTTCTAGTTATTGCGTTTAACAAATTAGGGGATTTAGTGTATATTATCTCAAATTTGGTTGATGGAGCAGGTAATGGCATTAATCCAATTTCTGATTTCATTGTTGGAGCAGTTATTGATGGCGTTGGTTCGGTTATGTCATTTCTCCCATATCTTGTGATTTTATTTATCGCTTTGGCTATTCTAGAAGACACAGGCTATCTATCTCGCGTAGCATTTATCATGGACAAATTCATGAGTCGTATTGGACTTGATGGACAATCAATGATCCCAATGCTTCTTGGTTTTGGTTGTAATGTTCCAGCAATTATGGCTACACGAGCAATTAAAAATGAACGAGATAGAAAAGCTACAATTCTGGTCAACAGTTTCATGTCTTGTTCTGCAAGACTACCTGTGTATATTCTCTTTGCAGGAGCTATTTTCCCCGCTTTCGCAGGAGTTGTAACATTGAGTTTGTATGTTATTGGCATTCTTGTTGGAATTAGCTTTGCTTGGTTATTTAGAAAGACAATCTTTAGAGGGGAGAAAACACCGCTCATCATTGAGTTACAACCCTTTACTCGTCCATCTGTAAAAGGTGTTTTAATAAAAATGTGGAATCAAACTAAAGAGTTTTTCAAAAAAGCAAGTACACTGATTTTAGCATCCATGATGATAATTTACTTGCTAAACGAATCTGGCATCATGGAATATATAGGAAGATTAGTCGCTCAAGCTTTTTGGTGGATGAAAACACCATCAGGCATTTCAATCGGTTGGGAATACGGTGCAGCATTACTTTCAGGTCTTGTTGCAAAAGAAGTTATAATTGGTACACTCGGAGCTCTGTTGATAAATCCAATGAATCCTACTTTACCAGGAGCAATATCAGTTATTGGTCCAGCGGCAGGCTTTGGATTGTTAGTGTTCATTCTTTTATATGTTCCATGTATTGCAACCTTAGCTGTAATCAAAAAAGAAACGAATAGTCGGAAATGGATGTTATTTTCATTGATATTTACGACAATTATTGCGTATGCATTCTCAGCTGCTGCATACTTTTTAGTTAGTGTTATTGTATGAATTTGAAAATGGTGGTGAAAAAATGAAAGAGACAAAAAAGAAAAACGAGAAAATTATGGAAACAAATGAGGAGATTATAGAAATTGAAAAATCCACTAAGAGCATTCCTACTGAAGACATAGAAAGTCATCCTGAATTATCCCGAATTGTGGAAGAACCAGCAAAACCAAGAAGACATCGAAGGCAGCAATATATCCCAAAACAGTTCATAGAGCGCTTGAACAAACCATTATTTACAAATCTTATTCTTGGATTCTCTTTAGTTCTTAGTCTTGTCTATTTCACTTTTGGAGTCCTAGGTGCTATTACTAATTTTGGAATTACAGAGAGCGGATCCTGGCGAATATTTGAAGCAACAGCAATTCTAGGGTGGGAGCAAATGAGGATAACAGGTTTCATTCTAATAATTATTGGATTGATAATGTTCTGGTCAATTCCATACTACTTTACAGCGAATAATCAAAAAGCAGATTCCTATTTAGTCATAGGTGCTGGGGTTGGAATTATTTTCGGCGCAATCTATATTCTAATTATAATAGCAGATGTGATAACTGCGATAATTACTACCATAACCGATAATGTTGCTTTCAAAGTTGAAACATTCTTCTATATACCAATAATCCTAGCCCTTTTTGCTATCCCTCTTTTTAGAGTATTAGCTATTAGGCACATGGTTGTTCTACCAGGTATGGATGAGGAGGATAAACCAATTCCCACATTAGAGAAAGGTGAGTTTGCGAAAGGAACACCAAAAGAAGTAAAGAAATGGCATTTCGAGCATCATCAATATCAAAGACAACGCAAATATAGACAGTATAGAAGAGATTGGAGAGATCAGAAGAAAGGTCATAGAAGACGAGGAAATGGAAGGAAAAAATAAAACAGATGGTGTAAAATGATATCAAAACTCTTAGCTTATTTGCGTGCAGGTGGAGATGCAAATACTGCTACTATCTCAAGAAAGTTGGATATAGAAGAAGGAACGGCAATAATGCTTCTAGATCAACTTGTGAAAATGGGTTATCTAGAAATAGTTGAACCAGAACAACCTGATGATTCTTGCCCTCCTAGCAAATGCTCCGGTTGTGGAAAACTCAACGCTTGTAGTACAGCGCCTAATGTAAAATTTAGATTGATAAAATGAAACTAGTAGTTCTTTATTCAGCATTATACAAGATACTTTGCTCAACTAAGGCGGATCTAAGTTTGAATAAGTTCTTGAAAAATTTAAGTCCTCACCACTAATCCCTAGAATCCCATTATTTTCAGATAAAGGTATATCAAGTTTGAATCCCATTTTAGCAGGCGTCCAAACTTGATTACTGACTTCATCCACTCCAAATAGGGAAATGAAGCATTCATTTTTTACAAATCTTTTCAAATTTTTCCACACTCGTAAATTGCTATGCATGCTTTTTGTTAAATGCTGAATTAGGTTTTTAAATTCCCGCGACAGTTTTTCCATTGTAATCATCTGTGTTGATTTTTTGTTTTACTTCATTATCTTCCGTTCAGGAGTAACATTTTCATTCTTGCTTTTTCTATATCATGTTTAACTTGTTTTCGTATTTGGTTTCTTAATACTAACTTACTTTTTTCCAATTACATCACCTCAATATTAAATCTAGGCGGTTCTCAATGATCTTACAGCCAGATGGCCAAGATCATTCCTTATCTTCTCAATACTTATCTTGTTTTGATCTCTTTGTTTGTTCTTTTTCTGAGTCATTTTTTGTTCATTCCTATTTTTTGTTCTATTTTTTCTTAATATCTCCGGATTAGTTCCGTCTCTATTCCTGGTATAGCCAATTCTTTCTTAATCTCACATTTGATTGAATTTTTTTTGCGTATCATTTCATCCACTCCTTCGAGAGCATCCTCTGTGTATTTTCACACTTCTCTCAAGGGTTCTTTAGCTGAAACTCTCAAAAACCGAGTTCTAAGTCGACTACAAACTGAAGTATTCTT
>JAGMDP010000065.1 GCA_023128635.1 Candidatus Heimdallarchaeota archaeon
GTGCTAATTCCATAAAAATTTCTTAATTTCCTTCTCTTTTTTTTATTTTTTTTTCTATATTTCGAATTCTAAATGTAAAAATCATCATAATAAAAACTTATAATCTACTGACATAATCTATCATTGGTTTATATCCAGTGATTAATATTGGCGAAAGCAGAACAGAGTACTTCCGACTTATCAACTAATTCATCTATTGATGAGAAAGACAAGCAAAACCAACCAATAAGAACTGGGGTTCTTGTTAGTTCCATTGGTATTGGAATATTTATGAGTGCTTTAGACGAATCTATCATGACTGTAGGCATTCCTAAAATTGCTGTTTTTTTTGGAACTGACAAGCTTCATGTGCAATGGACTGTTTTAGTCTATTTACTTGTAATTGTTGCTTTAACAGCTGGTGCAGGTCATTTAGGTGATAGATTTAGTACTAAAAGAGTTTTTCAGGCAGGTATGGTTCTTTTTGCTTTTGGGTCCTTATTATGTGCATTAACTGGTTATTCTAATCATCTTTATTTGTTAATTCTAGCAAGAGCATTTCAAGGAATTGGAGCAGCTGGACTTTTAGCAAATGGTAATGCAATTGTCACACGTTTCACAGATGAAGAGAAGCGAGGTCTAGCTATTGGATTAACTGCTTTGATTGCAGCATTAGGTGTAGTTGTGGGTCCTGCTTTAGGTGGTGTGATGATTCAGTATCTTGGTTGGGCAAGTGTTTTCTGGATTAATGTGCCGATAGGAGTCCTTGGTTTCCTTTATGTTCATTTCGCTATTCCCCCAACTCCTTCCTTAGAAAAAGAACAGCAGAAAGGAGATCCTTTTGGGTCAATCATATTTGCAGCTTTTATGACAGCTTTCATAGCAAGTATTGTTCTGTTTGCTGAAACAACAATAAATCGACCAATGATGTGGGCTGGAATAAGTTTTGGGATCAGTATTCTTTTATTAGTCGGATTCATTCTTTGGGAGCGGCGAGTAGAATATCCGTTCATTAATCTTAAGTTATTTAAAAACCGGAAATTCACAATTGGCACTTTGTGTGCGTTAGCAACGTATATTGCATTGAATTCGGTTGCATTTCAACTTCCTTTCTATATGAATGATATCCTTAATTATTCTACATTACAAATAGGTTTAGTAATTATGGCTGTGCCCATTGGATTAGGGATTACTGCACCCATCTTTGGTAAAATATCTAGTAAAGTCGATTCGAGAATTTTATCTACAATAGGTTTAGGAGCGATATTTTTTGCATTGCTTATAGGTTCACTCCTAATCAAATTTGAATCCCCATTGTGGTTTTATGTGATAATAGCAGCAATAATTGGTCTAGCTATTGGAACTTTTACATCTCCGAATAGCAATTCCGTAATGTCGAGTGTACCAAAAGATGAATTGGGTATTGTCAGTGGTTTCCTACAATTAGCAAGAAATATTGGTTATACAATCGGAACAGCACTATCTACGACCATTTTCTACTTAATTCTTAATTTGGTTATGCAAAGTACTGGTAATCCAAATGAATTAGCGAATGAGAATTACATTCCAACTGTAAAAATATTATTTGGTATTCTTGGTGTCTTCATGATTATTGCAATAATTCTCTCAGCATTACGTGGACCAGAAACCTGGCATAATAATAACTCAAATTCAAAGATTGTAGAAGACACAGAACCAGCAAAATAGTAATTATTGATTTTCTGCTAAATCTTTAAATAAGTTTGATATAAAATAATTAGCAAATTACCATCTATTAGAATATATTATACTATCATAACTATCTGTACCGGTGCACAACTATGTGTGATCATTGTTTAAAGCATGGTACCGCTGGAAAGTGGTATCTTAATGCGAAAAATTATTCTAATGAAATAGTCGAAGAATATAATCTTCAAGAATTCCTACAAGAGCAATATAAGAATTTTGAGCAAATTGCTGTTCGAAAAGTCGCTGGTTTTAGCGGAGTCGGTCTTGGTTACAAGATTCAAATGCCAATTATTGGTCGTGTTGTCAAGCATTTTGCTGAACAAATGCTTCATAGTACTAAACCTCCAACGGATCCATTTAAAGCTGAAGGACACATTGGTCAAGTTGTTCCTTTGGATGATGCAATCGCGATTCTAGAGCATTGTGCTGTGGAACCAATTATCCAAAAATATTGCATGTGTCGGTATATGCATCGTGGAGAAAAAGATGCTTGCTGTATCAACTTTGGAGTAATGTCTGAAATCATCGAAAAACTCCCCCGTTTTATTCCTGTCGATGAGAAATTCCAATTAACTCGAGAAGAAGCAATAGAACGATTCAAGGAACATAACAAGAAAGGATACATTGGAACTATTTGGTATGGTCCTTATCCTTACATCAATAATTTGTGTTCTTGTGCGAATCCTGAATGTGCTGGGATCAGACCTCGTCTAGATTTTGGTATAAATTCGATTTACAAAGCTGAATATGTGGTTGATATTGAACCAGATCAATGCCAAGGATGCATTTCTTGTATTTCAAAATGTCAATTTAATGCAATAGAATTTGATCCAATCAAAAAACGATGCTCCGTTGATTTAACAAAATGTTATGGTTGTGGTGTTTGCTTACATGCATGCAAATACGATGCTATGAGAATTTATCCACGAAAAGATTTTCCCGAGTTGAAAGGAATCTATTAGGAAGTGCTTCGTTGGGTAAAAAAACCAAAATCAAAATTGATTATTCTATTTGTGGGGATGGGAATGAAATTGATCCTCGAGAGTGTTTGAAATGCCTTAAAGTCTGTGAACCTGCTCTCTTCCTCCTGCATGAATCATTTGGAGTTGAAGAAGAAAACCCGTATGATCCACAGATTTGGCGTGTTACCCCACTTTATCCTTCTCTTTGTACGAGATGTATGAAATGTGTAGATTCATGTCCAGGAAAAGCAATTCAAGTTACTTGGTAAGATAATGCAAAAATAGGAGAAATACTAAATGGCGAAAAATAAATCTAAAGAAGCTGATTTCAATAGATGCTTGGTCATCGGAGGATCAGGCATGCTTGGCTATGAAATTGTTAAGCAACTACAAAATGAAGGTAAATTTATACGAGTATTGGATATCCAACCCTTACAAGAAAAAAATGATAATGTTGATTTTGTACTAGGGGACATTTGTGATAAAGAAATTGTTCGTAAGGCTTGTGAAAATATCGATGTTGTTTTTCAAACTGCAGCTGCGGTTTGGGACCCAAAACTTCCTGCAAAAATCTACGATGATGTTAACATTACCGGAAACAAGAATGTTATTGAAGTCTGTAAGGAACTCGGTGTTTCTAAATTGGTTTATTCAAGTACTTTAGATGTCGTAGTTGACGGTAAGAAACCCATTGTTTATGGTGATGAATCCTTACCATATCCGAAAAAGCTGCCAAAAGACCATTATTCTAGAACGAAAATTATTGCAGAACAAATGGTTATTGCTGCAAACTCCCCTGAATTACTAACTTGCTCTTTAAGACCAGTTGGTATGTACGGTCCAAGAGATATGTATCACATTGCAAATATCATTAAGGTTGCAAAGAGTAACAATAATATTAAACTTGGAGATGGTTCAGCAAAGTTCAGTCATGTGTATTCAGAAAATGCTGCACATGCTCATGTTCTTGCAGCTAAGAACCTAAAACCCGACTCTCCAGTTTGTGGGCAAAATTATTTTGTATGTGATCATCAACCTGCAGATAATCTCTTTACTTTCATGGAAGCATTTTTGGAAGGATTAGGTTTACCCTTACCAAAGCGATCTATTCCCTATCGTCTTGCATATTTTCTTGCTACTATCGCTGAAATTTTTAGTCCTAAATCAAATTTCAATCGTTTCTCTGTAATCCAAACATGTATTGATCACACATTTGTTCATGATAAAGCAACGCGGGATTTTGGTTATGAACCAATCGTCTCTAAAGAAGAAGCATTTGAAAGAACACTCACTTGGTTTAAAAAACAAGAAAGTGAGAAAATCGAATAAAAAACACATTCAATTTGACTGTAAAAGAGAAAAAATTATAGTAATACAAGAATTAAGTCATATAAAGAAGGTCATCAAATGGACCCTGCTATTGTTAGTGGGCTTGTATTTTTAGCCCTTGGTTCTTATCTATATGGCTCAATCTGCTGGGCTATTGTTATTAATTGGTTAAAAGAAAGAGAAGATATTAGACAACATGGCGATAATAATCCGGGTGCTTTCAATACTGGACGAAATCTGGGGAAAAAATACGGTATCCTTGTGATGCTTTTGGATACAACAAAAGGTCTTATTCCTGCTATAATTGCTACCAATGTGAATTTTAAGGAACAACAAAGTTGGGCAGTAGGTTTAGCAGCAACCTTTGCTTTACTTGGTCATTGCTATCCTATCTTCTTTAAATTCAAAGGTGGTAATGGATACTCTACCATTTTTGGTTTCATGTTTATTTATAACCCTTGGATGGTCTTAGAGTGGGGAATGTTTGTCTTTCTCCTTACTTTAATATTCAAATACATAAGACCGATGCAATTGATAGCAATAACTGCAACAGGTGCTTTTGGATTAATTATAGAATGGCCATTCTATTGGAGGAACTTCGGTCCATTATTAACGAGTGAGATGGCGATGATTACAATTCCTGTAATGACTCTTACTGTTGCTCTAATACAATTACCTCGATTTGTCCCGTATTTCTTTGGTATCTACAAAGGAACCGAAGAGAAGATGTTCTTGTTTGCTCCTCTTTTTAAGAAAAAAGAAGCTGCTTCTGAACAGGAGTAATTTTTTTCTACCTCTGATATTCTTTACAGAAAATAGTTATGTATAAGATTAGCTTAGTGTCAAAAAACAAGTTGACCACAATGCCCTTCAAATCACATATTTCCTTATCAGAAAAACAAATACACAAGATTATCTTAGAACACTTTCCAACTGAGAAAACAATAAGAATAAGTGAAATTGAAAAATCCTTTGTTAATCCAGTTTATGAATTTAAACTATCCAATAATGAATCCTATATTCTTAAAGTAAACAATCCGGAATGGCCTTTAAAGCAAACTCGAGAGTTAAAAGCAATGACTATAGCAGAGAAAAACACTGCAATACCTCTACCTCGGGTTATCGCTGATCAGATAATAGACGATAACTATCCTTTTTCCTATATGATTCTTGAAAAACTGCCTGGTAAGGATTTGAGAGCTATCGTTGAACAAAATCTCATAACTAAAAGAGAATTTCTTTCAGTTGTAAGAAAAGTTGGTTTTCATCTAGGTGAATTGCATACTATAACCTTTGATCATTTTGGAGATTTTTGCGTGAAGCAAGAAAATTATTCCAAGAAATCTTCTAATTATTTTTGGGGGAACCAATTCACAAATTGGGTAGCTTGTTTCAAAGCTTTTTGTTATGATATGCTTAATTGGGTTGATCGAACAAGCTTCCCGAATTATCGAAAACCTTTGGAATGGAAAATTAATGAATTATCAGATAGAATAGAAGAACCTAACGAAAATGGTTGTTTTGTTCATTCGGATATACAGCCAACAAATATACTCGTAAAGAATGGAAAAGTTACTGGAATCATCGATTTCGAATGGTCTTATGCAGGTTCTCCAAGTTTTGATTTTTATTTAACAAAAGCCGGCTTCTATTTCAGTGCTTTTCCATCTCTTGCTGAGAGTAAGATAATAACCCAACTTGACTTGAATCAAGAAGAAGTTCATAAGGAATTAGTGGCAGGATATCAGACTTCTTATAAGAAACAACTAGCAGATTTGCCGGATGAATTGCTTGATTTTGTTTGGCTATTATACATGATCGGTTCTTGGAAGTGGTCTATATCTTCTAGTACACCTAAGGAAATCATAGCACATGAAAAAAGTATTCACGAGTTATTTTCTAGA
>JAGMDP010000066.1 GCA_023128635.1 Candidatus Heimdallarchaeota archaeon
AAAACGACTTTAATTCCACTGTCTATACTTCTTATGATTCGATACAGTAAACCTGAAAGATGACTTGTCACATTACCATGTTCATCTGTTAGAAGACTGCCATCAGATTGTCGAATCCGAGTTAAGAACTGATAAAGAATATTGTTCCCATCAAAGGCAACTGCTTTGTCTTTGAAAAAATCAAAGTTAACCTCTTGACGATCTGCAAATAAGTCGCCGAGTTTTGTAACACCCATTCGTTTTTATCCTCCACAAGTAAACTTTCAAGTAGTAACTATTAATTTTTCCAATACTTCACTTGTATTATTTTCCTTATTAATATGCAACTAAGTTTTAATTCCCGGCATTATATTTAAACTCGTGATTTAATTTGTCTGAAAACCATTACCACAAATTAGTAAGAGACAATATACCAACAATAATTGAGGAACAAGGAAAAAAACCAATCACTGAAAAAATTGTAAATGATAAGGAGTATTTGGAATATTTGGGGAAAAAATTAGTCGAAGAATCAAAGGAATATCGTGAATCTAAACAACTTGAAGAATTAATAGATCTCATGGAAATAATCTATTCAATATTGACCCTTGAGAAAATATCTTTTTCAGAATTTGAAAAGAAGCGACTAACTAAGAAGAAAGAACGAGGGGGATTTGATAAGAAAATTTTGCTTTTGAAAGTTATTGGATAACTTCAAACAGCATACACAAATCAATATTGGCGTTTCAAATAATACTTCAAGTTATCTCACTTGCTATTATCTTCTTTTGTAGAACGACTCATTGTACGCCTAAAACGGCATACGATATGTAATTACCCATTGAACGATTCTTGGATAGAGCTAATCTTTGGATAAAAGCTATAATCAAAGAGACCCTTCAACGACATTAGCGTGTTCATTGAGTTCGCTAAGAAAATCTACCAATTGATCATTAACCCTTGATTGAAAAACAGTCCAATCTTCTTCATCATTCCTGGGAACGTCTTCCCATGAAATCATGTAATTATTAATTTCAGGATGCTGATCTTGCTGTAGGTTGTATAATCGAACATGAATTGCTTTCATATATCTTGGATCGTCAAGAAAACAACTGTGGAAAAACTCTACAGAATAGGTAATAATTTGGCTTTTCTTTATTTTCTTACCAAATTCATCTCGACTGTCTATAATTCTCTTTATTGCGCTATCAAACCGCAAGGGCATTTCGACTATGGTTGTCATGCATTTTCACCTGCTACCATAAGCAATATTCGCACATGCCCCCCTCCCCTTAATTTCCAGTGGAACTCGAAATTAACGGTATGTCATCTACGGGGACACCTACGCTTTATATTACCAACTATAATATACAACTACTTGTCTAAAAGTTTTACGGTTTATCTATACAAATAAGGTAATATCTAAATGATACACTGATAGTATATACTTTTAAATAGGCACTTCATTATATACATAACCAACAAAGTAAATCTGGTGGAAAAACAAAATGATAACCATACAAGAAACCCAAGACAAACTTTTGGATCTCATAAATTCACGATTATCAATAAGACAATTATCGACTCCTGGTGTCCAAAGTCCTATGCGAATGCTTGGCGAAAGAATGCTAAACATGTTTGCAGGTCAAATGATATCAGATTCAATGTTGGCTGAACAGAAAGAAGACATAAAAGAAGAATTGCTTGAAACAGTAATGAGTTCTCTCGCCTTAGCAGGATTGTTGGGAATTGATCTTCAACGTGAATTAATGGATGCAATAGCTTTACTCGAACAAGTTACAGCAGAAGGAGCTTAGAACCCTAGAGATTTTTTTCTCACCTCTAAGGATCAAGTTCCATAATCTAATTTATTTTAGAAAAATTAGAGATATTTTGTACAAAGTTTTCAAGAACAATTTTTTCGAAAGAAAAATTAAGTTTAAGAATACATTTGATTAATAATTTCTCAGAGCTTTTCGTCAAACAAAAAGCTTAAAGAAAGACCCTAATACTTTATTAAAAGTACCGAGAATTGATTAATAAGAATAGGAAGCAGGATAATGGCAGATAATATTAATGTTCCAATACGAATGCTTGTATTCACTTCTCCTGACTGTTATGCATGTCCTGACGTTGAGAGAATTGTACACAAACACGTAGGGACATATTATTCTGACATGTGTCATATTAGTACAATAAATGTCATTGAATATCCCAAAGTAGCTGAAAAATATAATGTTAGAAGTTTACCCACAGTAATGATAAATGATGAAATCGTTCTCCAAGGACTAGTTACTGAAAGTGATATTCAAGATTTGTTATGGCAAAGAGTAACAGGTTCAATCATGGATAGAGAAGAATCTTTTGATGCAAGAAAAGAAACTCTGTTGACCATTAGCAAAAATAGTTTTGATTCTATCATGAATGAGGAATTCATTCGACCAAATATTGGTGATTATTTGCACGTCGGAGTGATGCAACAAATGATGATCTCACTTGTGGCTTTAGACAAATTAGTGCCACACTTGTTATATCAAGCTGGACGTGATGTTGGATTATATGGTGTCGGTACCTATTTGATGATTACATTAAATCCAAGTATTGGAACAGAGTTTCGTGCGAAAGAGCGGTTTGAAGAAGTAATGGCTGGTTTGGTCAAATATTTCTCAGATAATGAAACAATCAATATTCCAATGAAACTTGCTGAATCAGCAGAAGTCCTAAAATTGAATGATGATATGGCAGTTCTTAGAATTGATGGGTTGGCAAGTGCTTGTGGCGCTCCCTTTGTTGGGGAGCCTTTGTGTCATTTTAGTGCAGGGGAAATGGCTGGTATTACAGAAGCATTGACAGGGAAACATGCGGTTGTTCATGAAAGCAAATGCATTGGTACAGGTCACGCGTATTGTGAATTTGAAATAATGGTTTCTGATGATAAGATTACGAGAACTCAAGAAGAATACCAAGATGAGTATATAGTAGAAGACCGTAGTCAGCACTTCCAAGGAATTCTCCATGACATTTCAACAAGATTACATGAATCATTCATCAGTCCTAAAGATGTTTTTGAGAGAGGAAATATTGGGAATGAAGTTCATTTTACAAAACTACAGCAAGCAATCGTGAATCTAAGAATGGCAGATCCCTTCTCCGGTGCACTACTTTACGCAGCAGGCAGACAATTAGGAATATTTGGTCCTGGAAGAGATATTTTACAGCGTTACTTAGAAGATGAAAATTATTCTTGGCCTCTAACTCTAGATCAATCATTACATGTTTTGAATAAGTTCTTTCATTTCGGTATGATTCAGGCTGCAAAAGAGCGATCTGATGTTAAGATAATCGAAGAAGATGGTGAGTTAAAAATACGTATTTTTGAATGTGCAATGTCTTCTGGTGCAAAACATTCAGAAACAACCTTCTGCGATTTCATGGCGGGATATATTGCAGGACGAATTCAGATTTTAACAAGTAAAGATTGCATTGTCACAGAAACAAAGTGCCATGGTTTAGGTGATAAGTTCTGTGAATTTGAAATCTCATTCGTGGATTAATTCTCTAATCGTGGAGTTGTATTAAATTAACAATAAAAAATCTAAAGGCAAAGTAGGTATTGGGGATAAAGCTCCACTCTTTTCATTACCAGATATCAATGGAAAAGTAATCCACATGAAGGATTATATTGGAAAAAAAATACTTGTTGTTTATTTTTATCCAAAAGATGAAACAGCTGGTTGTACAACAGAAGCATGCACTTTTAGAGACAGATATGAATTGTTCAAGAAAGCAGAAGCAGAGGTAATTGGAATCAGTGGTGATTCAATAGATTCACATACAAACTTCTCATCTAAATATAAACTCCCATTTATACTGCTCAGTGATGTAGATAACAATGTAAGAAAAAACTATGGTGTGAAGTCAACTTTTGGAATTATACCCGGTAGAGTCACATATATTATTGATAGGAAAGGGGTTATCAGACACATATTTGTATCACAATTTAACCCAAAGAAGCATGTGGATGAAGCTCTCAAAATAATTGAAGAGATAAATAATGAATAAGTAATGTTTCAATAGGAAAATTATTTTTAGAAATGGAAATATTCTTTAAACTCTAAACTAACAAATCAAATAAATTTGTAATTCAATTGAGAGAAGCTTTATGTCTGATAAACCAAACAACATAGATCAAGATACAACTTCGCAAGCAGTAAAAGAAGATAAGGAATCAAAATGGAAACCACCACAACTTCCTCGTTTTCTACGCATTATTCTAGCGATAATTGCAAATACAATAACGTTTCTAAATTTTGCAAGTGGAGTTGCTGCTATTGTTTTAGTTTCCATAAATGCGAGAAATTTCTACTTAGGCATTGAGCTTGAAAATTATAAGTTTGTACTATGGGCAGGTAGGCTTGTTCTTTTAGCAATAATTTTTGATTTCACTGATGGAATTCCCGCAAGGTTAGCTCAAAAGAAACCTGGATTTTTTGGTACGTTCGTAGACTCTGCTGCAGATACTGTCTCATTTGGTTTAGCGCCTGCAGTAATGATTGCATTAAGTCTTCCCTTAAGAAATACAATTAGTCTTGCACACCAAATACTAGGAGCATTTTCAGTTCTAGTCGGCGTATACTTCGGGTTTTGTACTTTGTTCAGGTTGGTGAGATTCACGAAAACTCCAAGTAAGAAGTGGTTCAAAGGGATCCCTTCGCCAGGCGCAGGATGCGCTGCAGCTTGCTATATACTAATCAAATTATACATTGAAGACCAAATTGGATCGGATTCTATTGTAACACCAATCATTGGTTTGATACTTATGATATTAACAGGAACAATGATGATAGTTCAAATAAAGTATCCAACAACAAAACTACCAAAGAATTTCCTCGAAAGATTTCTCCTAGGGTTAGCCGCAGTCACAATTGTCGCTTGTGTGGCAACACCATTTACATATGTAATTTATCCTGCTGCATTTATGTTTGCTTTAACGATTTTTTATGTGTCATATGGACCGTTTTATCTCATTAAACATATGATGGAGCGGGCTAAGACAGTAGAAGACTACTAATTGCCGAATAACAAAAGTTTTCAAATAGGTTTACGTTAAAATACAAGAAAGATTGCTAAATTGGAGAATAAAAGAAATGGATTTTCAAAGAATACCAACTAAATCACCTGCAAGTGAAGCAGCTGTGGGAGGAGTATATTTAAAAAGTGGAATAGCCGGATTCGATGTTGCCATAGGCGGGAAAGGTATCCCTGATGGTTCTCTTATTTTGTTACTAGGTGAACCAGGTTCAGGTCATGAGATATTTGCTTTACAAATGCTTCAGAGTCAAGCAAAGTCAGGTAAAAAAGTATTTTATGTTTCAGTAGATAAACCACCATCAGAAGTCGAATTAGAAATGATGACTTTCGGGTGGAATATCGATACTTACAAATCACTTGGTTCTTGGACTTATATTGATGCTTATGGAGCAAAATACTCTGGGGATGATAGTTCACCAGTTATTTCATGGGATAAAGGATTATTGAATCTTTTAAGAACAAAATTTGTAAATATTGTAGCCAAAACAACCCAACCATTTACGATAATAGACTCTGTTTCACATCTACTACTAGATTATGATGTAGAGCAAGTAAGAGAACTAATCGAAAACTTCTCATCAAATGTAATTCGAAAAGTCGGTGGGGTTCATATTTTATTAATGGTTAAAGGTATGCATAATGAGAAAACTGAGGTTTTGTTTAGTCATATAGCTGATGGAGTTATTGATTTTTATCTACGTGAACGTTCAGATCAACTTCAAAGAACTTTCAGAGTCAGAAAAATGCGAAAAGCTATTTATGACACCAGGCTCTATCCAGTAAATCTTGGAGCAGATGGTTTACAAATTGAAACAGCTCAAAGGATATGATAATTGCCTATATGCTGATTCAATCCTTCTTTCTTTTTAATCTCAATGGTAATAGTGAAGCTTTTATTCTTAGAATGCAAGAGAATTAATGAGAGATTATTTGAGATTAACTTTACAAACGAGGAATTACCAGCTTGTCTGAAAAAAATCTACCCTGGACTGAATTATATCGTCCAACAAATCTAGGACAAATTGTAGGTAATGAAAATGCAGTAGATGCATTAAGAGATTGGTTTGATTCCTGGTCACCAAAAGCTCAACGAAAAGTAGCTTTACTACATGGACCAGCTGGTACAGGGAAAACAAGCAGTGTTATTGCTTTAGCAAAGGAACGCGGCTATGAACTCGTAGAGATGAATGCAAGTGATACTCGAAACAAAGATGCAATTCTAAGAATTGCAGGTAGCTCCGCAAGAGAAGGAACATTGATAGGGGGAGCTAAAGGTAAAAGAATTCTCTTAATTGATGAAGTTGATGGTATAACGGGAAGGGAAGATAGAGGTGGAGTAAAATCACTTATCGATGTGATT
>JAGMDP010000067.1 GCA_023128635.1 Candidatus Heimdallarchaeota archaeon
TTAAAAAATCAAATATTTTCTTCTTAAACGTTTAAAAATAATTACAGAAAATACAATACAAAAGCCAATATAGATGAATTTAAGATTTGCATTTACAGTAGCTGTCGGTGTAATATGTCCATTAAGAATTGTTAAAGTTAAGTATTTGTAAGGTGCGGTTAATCTTGGGTTAACAAAGCTTGGTGCAAATGGAGTATTCGTACTGATTATACTGGTAATAATATAGGCATAATTAATTTCATCGCCGGTAAAATAGAGATATAATTCATCATCATTATTGCTATAAGAAACAGTTTGTGTTATATTCCATCCATTTACATCATTAATAACTGCAGATATTCCCAAAGCATGAGGTTTTGGATTAGATAGTTTCACAGTGAATTCATTAGGTGGAGAGTTTATCTTACTCACTTTAAAACCATACAAATTGTATTTTATCTCAGCAGTATTGTATGGAAGCTGTGAGATTTGATTTACTGATTCAATCATAAAATCAGCAGTTTGATAACCATACCTTCCATCAGCAAGCTCTTCTAAATCCATCGTACATGCAGTAATCCAGTCAAGAAAGATTTCATTGAAAGAAAAATCTAATCCTTTATTTTGTAATGCTTTTACGATTCCAGCTGGACTATCTTCTTCAATTGTAACAAGATTAGTTAGAAATCCTTCACCAAACCTCTCATATAAGTAAAGCATAAACATGTAGGATCGACCGTATGAAGCTACGTTGAGTATAAAATCATCATAATCCCAGTAGAGAAGTGATCTTTCTGGATGTGCCTTGAAATTATTTGTCTCAATTGTAAGATTATAATCCGCTGCAAGACCAGCTGAGATATATGATTCATTATTAAGATACCCCGCTTTATATCTCGAGCATTCAGCTGTTCCTTCAAGAACGAAAATCGCTTCATCCTGCTCGTGATTAAACCATATCAAATGGTTTAGTTCATGAATTAAATTACTAAAAATTCTTTTTTCACCTATATTTGGATGGATATAGACCATTTCCCGTTTATTCGAATAGGGGTGTGTTGGATCATCATCCTTGAATAAATACACACCTCCATATGATTCTGGTGTAATTAGGACTGTGATTTTTGGGTCACCATCAACATCTCCTAAGAAACCATCAGGATGACCGACTAACTCTAAATTGGTTGGATACATAACGTTATCAAATTCATCAGAATAGCTATTACTCCTTTCAGTTGCTACGGTCTCTCCTAATGCATAAATTGTGGTTAGATCCATATAAATATAACAGTGTAGCCCAATTGAAAGTAATTCTGCTGTTACTTGCTCATAATCCCCCGTGCTTGGATCAACAACCCAGAAAGTATTCTGATCTCCTAAGGTTTCACCTTTGTTTTGTTTTGTGCTTGTTGAAAAATCCATCCGATCTTTTATGTAATGTTTTGGTTCCATAAACTTCTGCTTTTCAGAGGTTGCTGTAACTGATCCAAATAATATAATAGTAAATATTAGATTAGTTAGGAAAACCTTTAGAATTTTATGTTTACCAACCATAAAGAATAGCTTGTTTAAATACTTTTAATCATTCTTACCAATCTATGTTTTTTTTTAGCCTTTTTTCAATCTTCAATTTGTCATTACCGAAACGGACTTCTAGCCCTTATTAAAGAAGAAGTGAGTGCAGTGATTCTACATATTTTAGTTTTTGGTTTGTTATCTAAGCTTAGCCTAGACCTGGCTAATTTGAAGTTTAATTAATGATTTATTACTAGATTACTTTTTGGAGTAAAAAGAATACTTATGTAGGATAAATAATTATGTTGTTTTTATGACTGATCATTTAGTAAAGTTAAATGAATTCCTTGGAAAGGCTGCTTTAGCTACTTATGCAGGTGGTGGAGGGGGACTTGATCTAGAAAGAGCAGAAGAAGGGATGACAGAACTTGAGTATGGAAAGAAAGAAGATGAATGGTATTACAAAGATAGCTATACAGGATTTTTTCAATCTTGGGGAAGAGAAGTAGTTTGGTTTAAGGGGAAACCATTTTGGGCTCAAGTCTATGGTGGTGGAATGAAAACGAAATTCCTTAATGATGTAAAATTCACCCATAAAGCATTTGATTTTTTGAAGAAAGCACTTTCATCCGGTGATAAAATTAGCTCTTTTCAACCTAGAGGTCCTAAGAAATTTTATGATCAAGAATGGGAATATATTTGTAATTGGGAAGGAACTATTAGAAAATTTTCTGGTAGTGAAAAAATTCTCTTTAATGGCCAGGTTATTTTCACTTACAATTTTAGTGGTGGACTCTATATTTTTTTAGATTAAGAAATTAATCCAAACACCTTCTTTTTTTTTGATTTTGCACTAATGATACTAGTCCTTGTATTTGGTGAGGAAAAGGTTCGTTCTTGGATTATAAAACAAGATACGGATACATCACATTTAATGCTCAAGTCTATGTTTAATAAACAGAAGGGGAAATTGACTCATTCTGTGAAATATCTTGGTCTTATTTCGCAGATTTTATTTTGTTAAATAAAGAAATCATGAGCAAAATTGATACCATGAGTTAAAGTCATTATCGAAACGGACTTCTATCCCTTCAAGAGGAAGTGTGAGACCGAGGCATCAATTATTGTTTCTTATTTTTTATTCTGATTAATTGATACTAGGATTTTTTTTAATAAAAGAAGTGTGAGTCCTGAACATCAATTTTTTTTTGATTTTTTATTCACGTTATTTTACAGTAAATCTAGTGAAAGGATTTAAAAAATGGAAAATTCCTCATTACATTGTAAGCTTAATAATCAGAGAAATGCTTACTAAAACTATCTGGAGGACAACTGAAATAATGATTGACAAGGATTTTTTATTAGGTCAAACAAGAAAGCAGCAAAACCTCTTGATTGTAGTTAGATTCTAATAACAAAACAATTTCATAGACTAACTTCCTCTTTGAAGGAATTTGCTTGTTTTTAATTTGACCTTATCTATAGAAGTTAGGTTAAACGTTCTCTTTATTTGGTTTTTTGAGAATTCTGTGATATTGCTAGTTATGCAGCCATTATAGGTTCTTTTTCAAAACCAAGCGAAAACGTCTCCTAACTGTTGAATTAATCCCTAAAATTATTCCAGTTTGGAGTGTGAAAGAAAATTGTCTAAAATAAAAGAAAAAACAAAAAAAGTTAGTAATTCAAAAGAGAATAATAAGCTAGATGATAGAGAAGAACAAGAATCCATAATTGTTGAAGATGATGAATTTGATATTCTTCGAGTAAAGGATATTGAAAATACTGATCGAATAAAAGCTACTAAAAGAATAAAAGGTGTAACTCGAATAACTAGAGCAATAGAGCGACCTGAAAAACTAGTGATTTCAAGAGCAAGTAATAAATATTATACATCCAAAGATTTCGACCCATCCTTTATGCAGATGCAAGAGCAAGAAATAGATTATCAACAACTTAGAAGTGAATTGATAAACTATACAGCAATTACTGACTTGGTAGCTGAGATCAACTCCGGTAAAGAAGCATCCATCTATTCTGCTCATCTAAATGGGGCACCACTTATTGTGAAAATGTTCAGATTGCAACTAACATCACACAACAAAGCTAAAAGACGTCGTGTTGGTAATCCACTCACAAGAGCATCATCCTATGCGGAAACGGAATATTTTTTCATGAACAAGGCATACCGAGTAGGACTTAATGTTCCAACTCCCGCAATGAAGATAAACAATATCATTCTTATGCAATTCATTGGAACAGATTGGGTTCCTGCACCACAATTGAGAAAAGTGCTCCTAAAAGAACCTGAACTAATGTTCGATGAGATTGTAGAGCAACTCAAAATAATGTATCAGAAAGCTAAACTAATACATGGTGATTTCTCAGAATATAATATACTGATACATGAGAATAAACCAATTATTATAGATTTTCCACAAGCAATTGATATGAGCTTAGTTGGTAATCGCAGTGAAAATAAAATAAACGGTAATTTACAGATATTGCAGAAGGACATACAAACAATCATAAATTACTTTGAGAAACAATACTACCTTCAAGCTAATTTTAAAGAAATATATAGATATGTTGCTGGTTTCGATGCAAATAGGGAAAGAATAGATTTTACTCTAGAAGAAATTGAGGAACAAATTAAATTACAGAAAATGACGGTACCAAGAGCAGAACTAAGAGATTTAGATGTACGAGGAAAGTAGCCAAAATCCTCATTTTTTTATAATCGACTATTATTTCTGCTCAATATTTTTTCTAAAAAGGAGTTTTAGACATTCAAGAAGAAATGTAGATTTATACAAGAAAAGAATAATTCTTTTTGTGAATTATTTTCTATTTCCATGATTTGTAATTATAATTAAATCTTCATTTCTTATCCTTGTTTTTCTCATAATCAGGTCTTCGAGTGAGTTGCTCAACCAGCAGGTAATTACAACTTAAGCGTGTCCTTCCCGCCCCGGACTGCTAGCCCGGAAAGAAGAAGTGGGTACGAGAACTTCTATAACAATTCTTTTAAAATTTGAATGAGAACAGGAATATCTTTTCCTGGTTTACCAATCATCCTGCTTTCAAGAGCTGTTTGTTTATTTCTGGGATGAAAATGATGTGGTTTAGAAGAAACATTCCACTTATCATCATAATTATCATATCTTATTCGATCAAATTTCTTCTGAGAAAATAAAATCTGGTAAGAATATTCATCGAAATCATTGTAACGAATGTAAAGCATGAATCCTTTTCTGAATTTTATAGTTAGAATAGGTCGATCATCATCTAATATGATTTCATAGATCTCTGATAAAAATTGATTAATCAGTAATTCACGAGCGCGTAGAAGCTTTATTCGAGCATTAATTTTGGTTTCCCCCAAAGTCAGCTTAGTTTCTTTAGTAAATTCTGAAGTTTCTCCTCTTCACTTACTAATTGCTTCAATTCAATCGCATCATTTTCAGCTTCTAGTAAGATTCCTTCTTTTGCTTTTTGTAAGAATTCTTCAATTGATTTTTCCTTCCATCTTGAGAGGATATCTTCTATGATTGATTGAATACGTCTTAGTTTGTAGGTTATTAATTCTTCAGCTACTTCTTTTTTCAAACTTACATCCATTTTTGCTCACTTGTACATCTGGTTTATATTTATATAAACTATTCTTAAATATGTTTTATTTAGTTTTCAAGATGGTGACAGTTACGTGTGTTGTTGGACGAAGGTTCCGATACAAGATCGGTTTGAAAGGTCTGTGGTGTACGCGTCGAGTCTTCGGGCGAGATGCTCAGCCAGCAGATACTTACCACTTAAGCGTGTCATTACCGA
>JAGMDP010000068.1 GCA_023128635.1 Candidatus Heimdallarchaeota archaeon
TAGCGTTTCGATGGTATGGTACTTCTTTTGCAGGACTAGGTGGAATGGGTTGGGAAATTCTGAAAGCATCACAATACAGTTTGTTTGAAGATGGAAATGTTTCCAAACCAATGAGAGGTATGTCAGCAGTTATGATCCATGAATTAGGGCATTCTTTAGGATTACCTCATCCTCATAGCTCTTATGGTTGGGGATCAAGCTTCGTTGAAGATGTCATGAGTTATTTCTCAACAACAGAAAAATTCAGCACTTTTTACAAAGATGCTGTAGGTCGTGCTCATGCAGATGCTCATTTCTTATATGGAATTGATGAGTTTGCCAATGCTTATCAGCTCTTTCTAGATGCTGGGAGCCCTTCAGAATATATTGCTGCAGTAGCTCTTATCAATGCTACATTAAACGCAGACTTTCCTCAATATTATCGTGAAATGGATTATGATTTAGCCGCTGCTGCAGGTTTAACAGCAAGAGATCTTATTCAAACTTTAATAAACGATTTACAAGGAACTAGTACACCTACAGAACCTACTACACTAACACCTGCTCTCGGATTGTTAGCTATACTTATTTTCCCTGTTATTATCTTCGTAAACAAAGCAAAACGGCGAAATAGATAGGAATTGATAAACACCTTGTTGGTGTTTATTCTATTTTTTTCTCTAGACTATGCGAAATGTTTATTTAAGAAATGATTTGGTTTTATTTCAATAGATATGGAGGTGCTTTGAAGATGATAATGTTTAATTTCCCGTTTAAAATTTTGTCTCCAAAAAGCATCTTTGTGGAAGTCTATTCTTAGCTCAAATTGAGCTCTTGATTCTTTCTTAATTTTGCTTTTGTTTCAGATATTTTAAACGAGAACTTTCTGGTAGGTTTATGCTGCTTATTTCTTTGCGATTCAAATTGCAAGTTGTAACTAGGATAACGAGAGAAGAATAACGAGAACGCATTGTCCACTTCAATTACGCCAATAAAATCCATAAGGTGATAAAAATAACAAAAGCAAATAAAAAATCAGATAGATTGTTGAAGAAATATCAAGAAAATGAAGATGAATTAGAATTAAATGAAGAATCTTTACAAGAAGATCAATTACGAACAGATGATCTCGAAAACGCTGAAAGAGTAAAGATATCTCAGAAGATAAAAGGTACGAAAAGAGTCACACAAACCACAGAAAGAGATCCAAAAGAAGCAGTAACAAAATTCAATAGACATACATTTGATCCAGGATTTCTCCCAATGCAAACGAAGGAGATAACCTATAAGCTACTTAGAGATGAGCTGAAAAAATACGGGATAATCAGTGATTTAGTTGCAGAAGTGAATGCAGGAAAAGAAGCTACTATCTTTGTTGCTCATTTAAGAGGCGCTCCAGTAATTGTCAAATCCTTCCGTTTGCAAAATACCTGTCATAACAGATCAAAGGGCAACCCGCAAATGAGAGCAGCAAACATTGCTCAAAGAGAATATGATAGACTAACTCGTGCTTTCAATTCTGGAATGCAGGTGCCAACGCCTGCAAGAAAAATCAATAATGTCATAATCATGAGTTTCATCGGTTCTGACTGGGAACCAGCACCTCAACTTAGAAATTCAATTATTGAGGAACCAGAAGAAGTCTTTGATCAAATTATTGAACAATTAAGAATCATGTACAGAAAAGCAAAGCTTATTCACGGAGATTTCTCTGAGTACAATATTCTTCTACACAATGGTAAGCCTGTAATTATCGACTTCCCACAAGCAATTGATATAAGCTTAGTTACGGCACGATATACTCACATTCGGGAAAAAAATCTCAAAGTGCTTCGAAAAGACATAGAAACAATTGGAAAATTCTTTGAAAAAGAATACAACTTAACTTATGATTTCAAGGAAGTGTATCGATATATCGCAGGGAAAGATCTTGATATTGAAAAAGTCGATTATTCAATTGAAGAGATTGAAAAAATGATTGGTTTTAAAGGATCTCGACCAGCGATCAGAGATAAAGCATTATTAACCAATAACTACCAACATTGATTGGTAGTTCCTTTCACTTTTTCTGTACGTAATGATCTAGAACACTTTGAGTGTCTTTTTCCGATTTCCACTGCCCAGGACTAAATTTATCTAAATTATATTTTTCTCTAAATTGTCTAAATAGTAGATTAATTTCCTCTATGTAATTTTTTGGTGGGATCTACTTTTATAGAATAATTTGTATTTCTCTTTTAATTCTGGAGAATGCTTTTGCAATTTTGCTCTACATAAGTTATTTTCAAACAATCACAGCACAAACAACGTATTTACTTTATTTTGAATAGAAAATTAAATAGGTTATGAAGATTGTTGAAAAATATCTATAGTAGGAGATAGTAAACAATGATTGAATCTATA
>JAGMDP010000069.1 GCA_023128635.1 Candidatus Heimdallarchaeota archaeon
AGAGAAGCAGAAAAGGAAAGCTGAAAATAGACTCATTGTTTATTTACAAAAGGTTGTAGCAAAATACAGTCCCTTTTATCGTGAATGGTTCCAAACACATAATATAGATCCAAAATGGATAGATAGTCTCGCAGACTTTCAAAAGATTCCCCCGATCACAAAATCTGACCACATGAAAAACCCTGAGAAATTTATCCTAAAACCATACGAACCTAACTGGTGGGAATGCAATTTTGAAACCGAATCATTATCCCCATTTCAATCTTTCAAGTATTGGTTGAAATCTCTTAATAAAACGTATCTCAGAGGTGTCTTTTCTAAGGAACCTGTTGGTGAAGAAGAACGCATAATAATGGAAGCCGCGAATGAGTGGTTGCCTGTTCACTTTCACAATACAAGTGGTTCAAAACAACCGGCCTTAATTGCTTATACAAAGCGTGATTTATTGGTTAACATTCCAGAGATAATTGCTCATTTATATATGACTGGTTTTAGAGCAAATTGGGAGGTTTTCAATATAATGCCAGCATCACCCTCTGTTAGCTTTTTCCAAAGTGTTTGGGCACCACTCTCAGTCGGTGGAGGTACATTCTTTACTTGTGGTGATAAACAGACATCTCCTAAAGAGCAATTTAAATTGGCAAACAACATCACTTTTGAGTTGTTTTTGGGGACTCCCACTTTAACTAAAAAATGGTTAACTTCAGCTATAGAAAAATTGAGTAAAAAAGAAATAAACAAAATTAGTAGTTTCAAAGTCTGTTTACTAACAGGAGAACCATTATTACAAGAAACCGAAGCTGAGATAAAAAATCTTTTTGCGGAACTTGGTTCAACACCTGAAATTATTGAAAGCTATACAAATAATCGTACTAAAGGGACATTCTACGAATGCTCTGAAAACAGTGGCATACATCTAAATCCAAGGTATTTCTACTGGGAAGTTTTGGATAAAAAATCTTTAGAACCTGTGGAAGCAGGAGAACCTGGATATTTATGTTTTAGTCATATCGATTGGCGTGGAACTGTGTTTATTCGGTATAACACTGGTGATTTAATTGATGGTCTTGTATGGGAAACTTGTGATGCTTGTGGTTTAACATTTCCAAAAATCAAGGGTTCTATAAAAAGAAGTCTAAAATAATATGCTATCATAACAAATTCTAAAAATGAAGAATAAGGAAATATGAATCCTCTATTATAGAGGATTTCACTTATTTCACAGGACGCTTTGATACAGTATCGAAATAATAGATTACATTCATTGCACATAATGCTATTACTACAATACCTAAAGCGATACCAACCCAGAATGTAGGTGACAGACGAACAGCTAAGACAATGAAGTCTTTATCGGCTGGCCAACCAGTTATTGGTCGTGGTGTTCCTGTAGCCCAGCGCTCATAAATAAAATTCCCAATGAAATAGAATATTATTCCAACAAGTGATACAATACCACCTATGGGTCCAGGTTTTTCCCGGGTAAAGTAACATGCTTTATTTGAATAAGTTAACCAGACGAGATATCCTGCTCCAATAATTGTTATGAAAAGTCCTATGCCAATAAACCAAGGTGCGGCACCAGGAAAGTCCAATAATAAGTTTGGATCATTAAAAGTTGTTTGTTGCCCTTGCTTCCATTGACCATTCCATCTTGTGTAATAGGTATATTTAGTAGTTCCTTCACCAAAATGATTAATATACGGAACAGCTAGTGTGAAGAGCATTAATACGAAAGTTGTAAATACTAAGCCTATGCCAATCCACTTCTGGGATGGTCTTGTCATTTCGTAACCCAATTGATTTTCCTCCAACAGTTGTAATGGTAGGTTAATTGTTTTATATCTTTTTTGATAATTATATCAATCCTCTACTCATTGTTCCTTTTAAGTTTTGTTTTGATAAAGCTATTTCTCTTTCTTCTTCTATTTTCATTATAATTCATAAAATATTTATGCAATGTTCATTAGTGAATACTTGAGTTGATGAAAGTGCCTCACGATTTCACAGTTAAAGTAAAATTTTGGATTGAAAGGAAAGGCGTCTCTATTCTTGGTCCTGGTCGGATGGCTATTCTAGAGGCAATTGACCGTACTAGTTCCCTCACAGAGGCTACTAAAGAGTGTAATATTTCATTTAGGAAAGGTTGGAAACTAATAACTGAAATCAATGAACAATTAGAACAACCTGTTGTGATTAGTGAAAGAGGAGGAACTGGTGGTGGAGGAAAGACTTCTCTAACTGAATATGGCAAAAAATTAATTCAGCAATATAAATCAATACAAAAAAAATTAATTGCCATTGCTCAGGATCCAGAAATATGGGTAATTAAACAATAAATAAAATTAATAGAATAGAGGCTTTAGTTCCCTATTCATTCTTCTTCTTCTTCTTCTTCTGTTTTTTTACTCTCTTGACGTAATCTGTCTAGAAAAGTGGATATATCTTTTTCTTCGGATTTTACATCATTTGTTTTTTGCTCTGAAATTGGTGGTGTAATTGTAGTAATTGGTTGTGTTGTAGTTTTTTCTGGTTCTGTAGGGGGTTCTATGCCTAGTATTTCTTTTGGAGAAGGAATGATTTTTTCATCTGCTTGTTCTTCAACAACTGGTGGTGTTAGGCTTATAGGTTGGGTAAATGATGGTTCTGCTTCAGTTGGTTCAACGACTGGTGGTGTGTATTCTTCTTTTACTGGTTCAATAACGGGAGCCATTGGTGCTTCAAGATGATTAGCTGCTGAAGGTACTCGTCCTATACCTAAAGGTTGAGCTTGCATGTGTTGTGAGCCAGAGATTGTATGAACTTCTAGTTGTGTTTCTAGTGTAACATCTACTAACTCTGTTACAGGCATATCCATTCCTTTTTTGTGTAAGAGCATTAATTTGCTTATAGATTCAAAAGTTTCTGTAATACCTATTCCTTTCAAGCTTGTTGTTGGAATATAGTAAGAGATATTAAGTAGCTTTGCTTTCTCTATCCCTTCTTCATCTAATACTTCACGAAGATCTTCAACATCATTTTTAGTGCTGACTAAGACTTTGGGAATATTATTATCTTCTAGCTTCCCAAGCCATCGATCTAAAGAATCTAAAGTATCACGACGAGTTGTATCATAACATAGGATGCATCCATGTGCACCTTTGGTAAAAATATTGCTAATTTCAGCGAACTGATCTTGTCCGCCAATGTCACATATTTGTAAGGTTACTTCCTCGCCATTAACCACTAATCTTTTACTGAAGAAATCTGCCCCAATTGATAATTTATAACTACCAAAGAATTCACCTGTGGTTAAATAATTACATATAGAAGTTTTTCCAATTCCGCCATCACCAAGAACTACTACTTTGAAGAAGGTTACCACTGATAGAATCTCCGATTGATTTTATTTCCTTGATTTATATTTATTCATAGTAAACTTATCATATCCCTACAAAAATTGCCTATTTAAGTTTTCGATACGTACTAGTCTTCGACAAATATCAATTTTTTTTCATTTTTGAAAGGGGTGTGTTTTATTGATATTATATTGTATCAATCTTATAATAAATTCAATTATTAGTGCAAAAGTGATAAAAACTCATTTTATAATAATAAAAAAGAATTGACCAAATTCTTTAAAAATCATTTTTTAACAGTAAAACTGATTTCAATTAACATTTGAAAGGAAAAATTATTAATTATCCAAATAACTTTAAAGGAATATTAACAATCAGAAAGTGTTTGGAAATGGTTCGGTGAATAATTCGCCCAAGAACCAATCAAGATGGATAGTGTTGAATCAATGAAGCTCTCAAGTATCTTAAAAAATAGAAAAGCCATGACACCCTTAATGATTGGGTTAATTGTCGCTGCATCAGTCTTATCAGTATTTTTTATTATAATGGCTGCAACAATTCCGTTATATCGTCAAGATCTTAATATGACCATAAAAGACAACTCCATTAGAGGAAATACTACTGATTATGTTCATCTATCCTTTAGGATTATTTGCGATTATGATATAGGAATTCTGAAAGAAATCACTATAATTAGAGATGATGCATCATATGGAGAAAATACTCCATTTGCCCAAAGAAATGGTTCGGATTATTGGATGACATTCCATAAAAGTCAAGAAATCACGGTAACATTTAATTTCACCTCCAATCCACTTTATGACCCCCTCCCTCCTGAAGGGAAAACTGGTGAAGGATTATTCATATTTGCACCGTTTTTTGAATACACCCTACGTATATATTATGAAGATCAGTCAGGTGGAATTCAGGCAGAGAAATTCTTTGATTTTACCTTTGATGATTGATTTCTTTGTCTAGATTTTTCCTTTTTCTTTATTTTTTCTTCCTATTCATACCGCTTGCTATTTTTTGTTAATTAATCTTGTTTCTAATTTCTGCGTTATCCCCAAATGCAAACATTTTAAAAGGTAAAGTATGTAAATGTATGTAATCATATATAAAAATTACACAAAAAAACAGTGATGATGTAAAATGGTTGAGAAAATTATTGATATTTCAGTCATAAATGTAGGTGAAATCGATGGAAGATCCTACCTGAATAAACGTGATATGGAAAGAATCGGTGTAGATGATTTTGATATAATTCAACTCATCAATGAATTTGAAGATAGCTGTGCAGTACAGGTATTGGAGAACGATGAAGTTGAGATTGAAACCATTGCAGTAGACAACGGAATATTAGATTCTGCCAATATCAGTGATGGTGATCGAGTAAAGGTTAGAAAAGCTCATTTGAAAAGAGAGCCCATTACTCGAGTAAAATTTGGAATTGAACCTTTAGAAGGTCAACCAGTTGAAGAATGTATTTCTTATATTCTAGAAAACTTCGAAGAGATGACTTCGGTTATCAGAAATCGCCCAATTTACAGAAATTTACAAGTCGATTGGCCTGATGCAGGTTGTGGCCATGTCAAAATAAGCTTCTTAGAATCAGATCCAGAAATTGAAGGTGATGAAGTAGGAATTATCGATCCTTCTGGAAAAGAAATTGAAGTACAATTGGTTCCTGCAAGCGAAATGTCATTTAATGCAGTTTTAGTTCTTGATGTATCTGGCTCTATGAGTAAAGAAGATATGGTTGTAAAAGGAACAGGGACAGCAGTCGAAGGTCTTCGACGTGGCTTAAAGGGTGGAAAAGACTTAGAAAATCTCTTAGATGAATTCGATGAGAAGAAAGTTTCACGAATTAAAGGTGCAGCTTTAGCTACATTACTTTTCTTATCTCAGAAAGTATCTCGAGGATGGGGAGAACAGCTCTCCATAATTAGCTTTGCTGGTGACGTAGATGTATTCGAAGTAGACTATGGAACAGGGAGCCCAACACCAGTCATTGCATGTACTGGACAAGCAAAATCTGCTGGTTTAGAAATAATTGCAGATTATGTTTCAAAAAGATGTTCAACAGGTGGTGGTCTTACTTTTATGAGTGGGGCATTACAACAAGCTTACGAAATGACCGCAAAATTTGAGCCAAATTCTATAACTGGGAAAATGAATCCAGCAATGATTGTTCTCTTAACAGATGGACAACCAAACAAAGGCAATGGTTTAGGCATAAACCCTGTACCAATCGCTCGAAAATGCGGACGAGATTATCCAAATACAGTACTTTATACTATAGGCTTAGGAGAAGCTGATAACCGATTATTGAAAAGATTATCCGAAATAGGTAGAGGTGAATTTTACGAAGCCAATGATCTCGGTGAACTAACTAAGTTTTATGATTTATTAGCTCGTAGATTCATGATTGCCTTGAAAACTGACGCATCTGAATTAGTTGAGGAAATTCCTGAAGATCTCTTTGAAGAACCAGAGGAAATTGAAGAAACTGACGAAGTCGAACTAGCACTAGAAGAAGAATATGGTGGAGCAGGCGACGAAATTGCTGAAGAGATTGCTGAAATGGATGCTTTAGAAGAAGATGACGACGACGACGAAGATGATTATTAGAAATTTTTAATCTAATATTTCATTTTCTTTTTCCATTTTTTTTCTTTTTTTTTTATAATCACAACAGCTTAAGATATAATTTTATAAGAAAAAAAAAATTGATCGAGAAACTCGATCCATCGTTATTTATGGCAGTATTATCAGATTTACACCATGAATAACTAACAAAACTATTTGAAATATTCCCCAACCTAAACAAGCAAATACTACAATAATTGCTACAGGGAACCAATTCAGAATTCTTCCAATCATAGCCATTTGTTTTGTTAACATTCGTACTAACATAAAGACAATTATGTCAACTGCCAAGAACACTGCAAAATAAATCCACTTGCCATAACCAGCATCACCGAAAACCGCTGCGAAAACTGCTGCACCTAATAAACCTGCGAGAATAGCAATAAGAGCTGTTACAGGTGTATCATCTAATGTTCTTAGTGCTAATAAACAACCAATAATAATTAGAAAAATAATTGTAATTGGATTAAACCAACCTAACCATGCACCAGCTTGTGGAATGTTAACTGCAAGAAATCCTGCAAGAATTAAAGTAAGAATGCCAAGTCCGATGCCAATTTTCTCCATAATATCTACCATAGAGAAAAGTCTATCACGTTCTTCAACATCTTCTTTTTCTTTTCTGATTAGCTTTCTAAAAATGCCTGTTGTAATTACAATGGCATCTAGAATAAGTATGATTGGTGAAATAATGAACATTGCTAATTGAAATGAGTCGCTTACCATGGCAAACTTCACCTAATACAAGAAGGATTATTGCATCATGTTTTATTAACGTAATGATTTGCTCAGTTCAATTTATACCAACTAAACCAATATAACCCCCAGTTAGAAGAATCGAAAGAAAGCTAAGAGGTGTAAGTATTTTCAAAGCAAAATTGAATGTTTGATTTGCTTTCATACGGGGTCTTAATGCTCTAATTATTGTTGTAATCATCAATACAGCAAGACACTTGAAAACAAAATTCGCAGTGTTGGCTAATATCTGATAATTTCCATGGATAGGTATTGGTAAATAGGAACCTCCTAGAAAGACAGAGACAATTAAGCCTGCGATGACAACTTCCATTAGTCTCATGGAGAGATTCCAAAAATTTAATTTCCAATTCTTAGGAGTAGGAGCATTACTTCTAATAATGCTATCAGTATTAATTCGATCAAAATAAGGTTGATCAAATTTCATTGCTAGACAAAACAACGAAACAACAACAGCTATTGGAAGTAAAAATACTAATCCAAAAGTTAAATTGGAATTTACAATCCTACGAATATCCTCTGCAAGAATTGTTAAACTTAAAGATCGCTTAGCGATTATTGGACCAATTAAAACAAACAATAATGGAATGTCAAAAATCATAAAAGTGAAAGTCTTTGTTAAAGATTCTTTCGTGAAATGCTCTTTATTCAAGTATTGAACAAAAAATGTGAGGAAACCAAAAAACAGTATTATTGCAAATAGAAATAAAAGGTCCCCTTCAAAAGTGATTACTCCTACAATTCCTTCGTTTGTACCGGCATACTCACCATAAACACCTATCCAGTTTGGTATTTGTAAATTTTCAAATGATCTCCAAAGATTGATTGGTAATAGTAAGGAACCAAATAAAGGTAAAGCTACCATAAGAACTAGTATTATTCCTTGGAGAATAGAATTTCTACTTGTACTTTCTTCCTCTCCTTTTATGTAAAACTTGAAGTTTTCAACAATCGGAATAAACATTGGTGTTTTTTCTGTTTTGAAGTAGAAGCGAGAATTAAGTCGACTATTTATTTGTTCACTTAAAATTGCTAGAATGACTATAAAGACAAATCCTGGGAATATTACGATTTCAAACCATGGACCAAACATCTAACACTTCTCCAATTTGTTATCCTTTGTTGCTATATATAGAAGGAAATTTAATCTAGTTTTTCCCTTTTATTACTAAGGATATTTAATATTTAAATGATTAATTGAGAAATGCTAAAAATCTTTTGACGCAACAATTGAATTTGCTAATGTGAGAGTTAATAAGCCATGCAAAAAAATTACAAACGAATACATCAAACTCTGTTATCTGTAATATTTTGCATTTTAATTATATTTACAAGCTCAATTTCTGGTATAAAATTCCAAGATGACTCTACTTCTGCAAATCATTATCTCTTTAACATAGATGAAATCTTCTCTTATGAAGAAGCTAATAATTTTAATTTCGAAGGAAATATAACAGGATTATATTCGGAAAAAAATGATAATCAAACATTGGAAGTTGTTAATTATACTGCTTTGAGATGGTCAATAGAAGAAATTAAGGGGATTTCAATAAAGGTGATAAATGTAACAGATGATGAAATAAAATTTGATATAGAGCAGCATTATACTTATTCCTCCTATGAGGAATTAATGATAAATGAAAACCAAACTATTCAAAAACACTCTACTGAACACTTTATTTTAACAAAAGATAATATAACAATCAATAGTTATACCTATCAAATCTCTTCTTCAACAAACACAACTTATTATCCGATAAATACTACCGCATTTTTCTGGACAAAAGCTAATCTTACAATTGGGGAAAATCTCACCATTAAAGCATTTAATTATCAAGCTACAAACTATAGTCTTATCTCAACGTTTGAGGGAATACGTAATGTAACTAATTTACTTTCGAATGTTACACAATATGAAGAATTCATCTTATCTGATTACCTAGGAAAGTATGTCTATTTTGGTGAATTCGAAAACCAAACTATGCTTTCTTATGGGTATACCGATGGTCTTTTGGTTTCCGGAAAGACTATTTCAAAGGTGAAACAAATAAGTAGTTTTCCAAATGCGGCGGAAGGAATACTTGTTATTACGAAAAGTATTGATATTGTATCTAGTTCATTTGAAGAGCCCGGAAGAGAGCTGGGTTCAGTATATTGGATTATAGGTGGAATTTCACTTCAATTTGTAATTTTCTTAATATTTGAACGAAAAAACTTGAGAAAATTTATTCAATCAATTAAAAAACTGACAAAATTAGCTAATAAGCCTTCTGAAAATCAACCAGCAAAAGAGTAGAACACTAATTTTTGGAATTCTTAAATGAAACTATTCCAGCCTTCACCAATTAACAGTAAAATAGTTAATACATTTTCATATGACTCACCAGAAAGTCTGGAAAGAACTCCTTGAATATTTAATTTAATTGGAGAGACAATGCTATAATTTACTGGTTTTTCAGCAAGTGTACCTTTCTTACTTATTGTAAAACTAAAGAGCTCTCCAGATGGAGTTTCAATACGCATAACAGCATTATTTGCAGGAATCTGATTATGAGTAAATTCTTGATTTAAACTTCCTTCTGGTAGGTTTGATAGAAGTTGTTTCAATATAAATATAGATTCAATGATTTCATCAAGTCGAACCATTATTTCTCCGTAGAGATCACAAGAATCATACACTGGAACACTGAATTGTACCGTTTCATAAGCTGCATAAGGATCTGTTCTTCTGACATCAACTGTTACTCCTGAGGCTCTTGCTATCGGTCCTACTAAAGATAATTTTCTAGCTGAATCTCGAGATAAAAATCCTACATCTTGCAATAATCCTTTTAGTAGGGAGTTTTTGGAAATTTTCTTTCTCAGTTTCATACTATTTTTATTGATAATCTCTAAAGTAGAAAGTAATCTATTAGTTAGTTTCATATCAATATCTCTAGAAACTCCTCCAAAATTGATGTAGGAGTTACTATCGGAAGAATTTGTTATATCAGTTATAGATTCAAGAATAATTGTTCGTAATGATATTGCTTTAGAGAACAGAATTGGATAAGAGACACCCTTTCCTAAAACACCAATGAATGAGAGATGATAGGAAATTCTTTCTAATTCTAAAATAATTGTTCGTAGATATTTTGCTCTATTAGAGACTTTTAGGGCATTTCCCAGCAATTTTTCAAAAGTTTGTACATAAGCAATTTGAAGATGAAATGGATAAAGAGTGACTTGGTCAAGAGAAACGTTTAATCCTTTCTCCCAGGAATTGTTTTTCAGCAGCTTACTGTATTCAAGATAATTATCAAATGATCCTTCGATTCTCGCTGCAGAGATTTTACTTCCTGCGATTTTCAAATGGAATTGTGCTATATCCTCAGTTAATATATTTTTAATACCTATTTTTTTATCAAAAAGAGCTTCTTGTTCAATATCTTTTGAGGAATCCAAATCCATATTTGTACCTTCCATTACAAACTAATTCTATAGTGTCTTAAATTGCTTTTGAATTTTTAGTATTGCTGTGTCTATTGATAAGGAAACAATGTTATTTTGATTGATTTCAGTACTTTTAGCGAAAGAAATAAATTTACTGTTTTATAGATAATCTATTGTTTATTACAAAAACTCGAATCTTGAATCCTTATCATGGGGAGAATATCAATGAAGAAGATACAAACAGGAGAAGTACTAATTATTGGAGCAGGTGCTATTGGAGGAACAATAGGAGCAATTATTCATACAGCAAATAAGAATGTATGTTTTGTTAATAGAAAAGGCGATCATTACAATGCAATCAAGAAGAATGGATTGAAAATAGATGGTTTTGAGAAACCTTTTACAATACCAATTGAGAATAGCGTAAAAGATTTTGATCGGAAATTTAAGCATATCTTAGTTGTTGTAAAAAATTTAGATACTGATAAGGTAATGAAGGATATAAAACCAGTATTAACTCCTAATAGTCTCGTCTATAGTTTACAAAACGGTTTTGGTAATACAGACATTATGGCAAAATATCTCCCTCGAGAACAAATTGTTGCAGGGGTAGTTGGTTGGGGAGCTACTAAATCCGAACCTGGTAGCATAAGGATTACCTCAAAAACTGGTGATTTTATCTTAGGGTTTGAAGCTGGCAATAATTCTGATGATCAGAGATTAATTGAGATGAAAACCTTACTTGATTTTTGGAGACCAACTATTTTAACTGATAATATTATTGGGTATAGGTGGGGTAAATTAATAGTAAACTCTGTAATTGCACCAATAAGTGCATTATTTGATTTAACAGTAGGTGAACTCAGTAAACACAAAATCTTATCCCAAATAATGGGTGATACAAAAAGAGAAGGCATACACATTGCCGAAGCAAACAATATTACACTTGAAAAAGTAGATAATATAAATCTCCGTTCTTTCTTTTACAAAGCTAGACCTAAAGACAACCTCTTTACAAGAATAAAATTTGGACTATTGAGCATTATCATTAAACGAATGAGCATTAAAAGACATGGAGCAATAAAATCTTCTCTCTTATGGGACTTGAAAGCTGGACAAAAAACTGAGATTGATTTCATAAATGGGTATATAGTAAAGAAAGCACAAGAAATTGATTTAGAAGCACCACTCAATAGTTTTCTCGTAAAAGCTATTCATGAAATAGAAAACAAAAAACGAGAAATAGGCATGCAAAATCTTGAAGAAATTGTGGAAAAATCGCGTATTTCAAGAGAAAAAGTAAAAGAACAAGAATTAAAATAGTAGTACTGTTAGTAATGAAATATTGCAGGTGAATTAGGAGGTCTCTCATACAGGTGATACCAAACAACGATGAAGAGTTACAAGATTTACTAGAGTTAGCAAAGGCATTTTTCAAAAGTATGGATTTCGTAATTCAAAGGGAAATTGATGTAGTCGGTACAAGCGGAAAAAAACACCATTTTGAGATGTTATTGAAAACAAATTCAGATTTAGAAATAAATCAATTATTTGTGAAAATTGTTGATTGGAAACGAGCTGTAGGTGTAGATCGTCTAATACGTTTTGAACGAATTTTAAATGATTTGAATGAGAGAAAAGGAATGATTGTGTCAAACATATTCAGTGAATCAGCAGTGAAATTTGCAAAACGTAGAGGGTTAATCATTTATGCTCGAGAGCATTTGGAAATTCAAGAGGACTAATATTTTCTTTCTAAAAGAAATTATCCAATGTAGATTGCCCTTCTTTTAAAGGTACAGCATTAAACCCATCTTTTTGCAGATCTCTCGCTAAATCTTGAGCATTCCCAAAAACAGTGAAAATTTTGCTAGGATTACTTTTCTTCACAATTTCCAATAAACTACTATAATCTGAATGATCACTGATTGTAAAAGCAGCATCTGCCCCCATTCTATACTTATAGTTTTCAAGATTTTTAGCCCAACCAGAAAAACCAACAACCTTCAAATTGTATTTTATCTTTAGCTTGCTAAGCGTTGGATCTCGATTGCCAACGTGATTATAGAATAGTAACCAAGGATCGTTACCAACTAATCCTTCCTCATCTGGATTTTCTGGTAGTTTCTTTGTTTCAAATAGTTCTAATCCAAGTTCTTTGTGTACTTGCTCCATTTTCCAAATAGAATTGCTTGAATAACGTGTTTCACACAAATTTCCAAGACAATAATTCAATAATTGTGATTTTCCAAGTGGATATCCAAGAAGTGCTACCGGATAGCCTTTTTCTAATTCATTAC
>JAGMDP010000007.1 GCA_023128635.1 Candidatus Heimdallarchaeota archaeon
AAATTCCAAAAATAACTATTGCAAAAATGCTCAAGCTGGAACCAATGAAATCTGTTCAATTAATAGATGAATTCTTAGCTGCTTTAAAACCAGAAGCAGGAAATTACGCAGTAATTATACTTACTCCGAACACAAAAATAATACGAATAATCCCAACTACAACAAACAAAGTATACAAAGTAGCAATTGATATTGGAAAGCTTACTCCAGATTTCCTCAGGAGAATTGGTAATCTCTTCTTAAAATTAGGAGTCAAAGCACTATATTCAACCGGACTTTGTTTTATGGAAGAAAAATGTGTGTTTGATGGATATATTGATTCAGAAGAATTTGAAAAAATTGATGTTGAGAATTTAAAAGCTGAAATCATGGCAATTGAAGGAATAACAGGATTGGATATAACTACTCTTGAAGTCGAATAATCAATAATACTTACTAATAACTCTCAATCAGCTTCCATACTGTTTTGCCACTGTGCTCCGTTTTATCAATTTTTTTCTTTGTTACTAATCCTTTCAAAAGTTTCAAAAATTCTTCCTTTTGTATTGGAGCTTTTGCTAATTTCATTAACTCCATAGTGTATCTAGCATACAATGCATCTTCATAATCAAATTTTGCTCCAGCAAAAAGATCAAGAACATCATATTCTTCGGGAGATAGTGTTTCTACTTTCTTTGCTGCTATTCTTGGATGAATAGTTTGTGTAGTCTTAGTTATTACTGATTCTTCAACTTGCATCTTATTGTCACCTAATACATCAAGTAGGGATTTTCCTCCCTTTTTTGTTTTAGGCAGTCCATATAATTGAGCAACAATTTCTATAGAACTTCGTGCAAAATCTTTTCTCGAACTGTAATACCCCTCTTTTGTAAGATTATCAATAAATTCTGCAAGTTTTTTTGGAACTTTAATAGTGATTTCTTCTGACAACGATGTATCTCCAATTATTATTTTACATGTTTTTGTTAATTAAATCAACATATTATTCACATATTCGCTTCTTATTCTCTATTCATTTTTAAGCGATTTTCTTCATTTTTCTCCTATAACTATATAGAACTTTTCTTTTTTTTGAAAAGTCTAATGAATTTTTAATCAAGAAAATCTCTAGAGACATTTGCCATTTCTTCAAGGATTTTTTCTGGATTCGCTGCTTTTACTACTCCAGATGCTACCAAAATCCCCTTTGTTCCTAGCTCTAGTGCTTTTCTTACATCACCACTATTCGTTATTCCAGCACCACATAGTGGAACTACTTCTGAGTTAATTTTTTTCATAATTTCAACTGTTTCTGTTATGATTTCTGGTTTTGCAGTACTAACCGATATACCAGAGCCAATTAGTTCAGGAGGTTCTATAGCACAACAATTTGGTTCAAGTGCAGCGATTGCTCCTGCAATTTTTGCAGTACTCGCGCAAACACAACTAAACAAATCATTTTCCTTGGTTAACTCTAGAATTTTGGCTATACTGGCGAGTTTGATTTTCTTTTCGCTATGATTAATTAGCGTTCCAATTGCACCTGCTTCTTTAATTGCTTCAATTAATATTTGTCCAGTATTGCTCCCCGGAGCTATTGGATCAATGTGTTGTGAAAAAACTGGCGCATCAACTTCGGTACTTATCAATCTTATATCAGCAGCTTGTACAGCAACAGCGATGCACACATCAGTTTTCTTTAGCACTTTTTCACATATTTTTGCAAGCTCAAGTGCTTTCTTTCCAGTTCCTTGTGGGTACGTCTTTAAATTTACTAATAATAATGGATAGGTAACTTTACTCATCGAATCAACTCAGTTAAAACACAAAATCGTT
>JAGMDP010000070.1 GCA_023128635.1 Candidatus Heimdallarchaeota archaeon
ATATCACATTTTTTCGGCTTGAAACCTTTCAGATATCCTCTATCTTCAATATTAATGTCACCTGTATAAACTATCTTTTGACTGGATTCAAGATCGATTATCTCAGCTACTGTAGAATCAAACGTGTGCCCACCGGGAAGAGTTTTAATTTCAAATTCATCATTCTTCCAAGCATTATTTTGTTGAATTTTATACCCCATTCGTTCAAAAAAGAGTTTTGCAGTTGCTTCTGAACACACAGCAGTTGGAGTAAAATTGGGTTTTTTCTTGCTCCTTGGTAAATGATCCATGTGCGCATGAGAAACGAATATACAGCTAGCACTAGAATCCATAGCCTTTGGGTCTAGTAGTAATTCTGAATCTTGGAATTTTAGATTAATTCTGTTCTTGCAAAAGATATTCAATGGTGTGTACTGTTCTCCTATCTTTTTGATAATCTACTCTCTCCTACTAAATATTGATATTAAAGTATTTTAACCACTTCAGCTATTTTCTTGAATTGTTTAATATGAGAAAATTTTAATAGTTTATAATTCCCCTTCAACAAGGATAATATACGTAAAACTCCTTAAAGTGTTTGAAAAATGATTCCATCTTGGTTTGAACTCTTAATCGAATCAGAGGTTTTTAATGCAATATTTTTTGTCATGCCAGCTTTCTTTTCAAATACAACCCCAATGTTATTTGGAGGAGGGTTACCAATGGATTTTAGAAAGAACTGGTTTGATGGGAGAAGAATCCTTGGAAACAATAAAACAATGAGGGGGTTTGCTGCAGGTTTTATAGGAGGATTCCTACTGGGGATATTTGTCTATTATTGGTTCAAATCAATAGTTGATGTACCATTTGTGGTTCCGATAACTAATGGGTTCCTACAAAGCTTTGGAGCAGTTACAGGAGATGTTGTCTTTTCTTTTATTAAAAGAAGATTAAATATCCCTTCAGGTGGTTCACTAATTATCATGGATCAAATTGGTTTCATAGTATTTGGTTTAGCTTTCGCAAGAATAGATACTGCTTTTCCATGGACTTACTGGGTAATTATAATTCCTTTAGCATTAGTAGTTCATTTTGCAGCGAATGCTGTGGGATATACGATGGGTTGGAAAGATGTTTGGTGGTAAATATAATCGAAAATAACCTGTTAGTATTTTTTGTTTATTTTTGTAATTAAACACAAGCTTATAAATAACGAAGTTAAAGTTCATATAACTAATCTCACATGTGATTGATTTTGACTTATGTTCCACCAGAAAAAAAACACAGAGGCGGCAGCTTCGGTGATTTTATTTACGTACTTATGTTCTATTTGATAGAAGGAATATTTATCATAATTGGGATTCCTTTTCTAATGCTAGCAGTTGGTGTAATTCCAGTCGCAATGTATTTAGTTATAACCCGCGGTGGAGCGAGTGAACAAATAAATCTGTATCTTACAATAGGAGCCGGAGTTATAGTCGTATTCGCCCAGATTATGGGCGTGCAGTATTTTGTTCGAAAATATGTACTCGAACCAAACAATATGAAATTTGGCGAATGGCTCAGATGGAAATTCTCCCCAACAGAAATTAAAAATCGAAGAGCAGAGAAGATTGCGAGATCCGAAAAGATGGAGAAATGGTATGATGGTATGGATAAGATACATGAGAGAAAAGCTCTAATTAAAGAGGAGCAATCTATTGATATGAGGGGTGAATGGTTTAAAGAAACCGGTGATCCCGATGAAATTGCCTCTCAAAGCTCTGATGACTCTGGTATCATACTCGGTGAATTCGAGGAAGAAACAGAAGAAGCTTCCTAAATATTTTTTCATCCTCTTATTTCTATTTTCGATTATATTGCTTTAGAATTCTCAAATATAATCTATTTTCTCTAGTATTGTTTCTAGTTGCTGAAAGACTTTTAAATTAGAAGAAATCTTCTAGATATCTATAATTACTCGGAATCTTTGAAGGAATTAATCATGCCTGAAGAAAATAGTAAGAAATCCAAAGAAATGGTTGTCACACCTTGGGAAGTAAGCGGTGTAATTGATTATAAGAAATTGGTTAAAAAATTCGGGACAACCCTATTAACAGAAAAAGAAATTGCAGTTATGGAAAAATACAGTAAAGGTAATTTGCATCTTCTCTTAAGAAGAGGATTGTTCTTCAGTCATCGAGATTTTGATTGGATTCTGAAACAATTAGAGAAAGGAGAGAAATTTGCTCTCTACACTGGAAGAGGACCATCTGGGCACACACATCTTGGTCATTTAGTGCCTTGGATTTTCACAAAATGGTTACAAGATATTTTCGATGTTGAACTTTATTTCCAAATGACTGATGATGAAAAATTCCTGTTCAGTCAAAAACTAACTTTTCAAGAAACAAAGGATTATGCATACGAAAATGCAAAAGATGTTATGGCTGTAGGTTTTGATCCTAAAAAAACTCATTTTATTTTTGATTCTCAACTAACTCCAACCATGTATCAAATAGCAGTTGAAGTTGCTAATAGAACCACTTTTTCAACAGCAAGAGCTGTTTTTGGCTTCACAAATGAATCCAATGTCGGTATGATCTTTTACCCCTCAATTCAAGCAATGCCTTGTTTCCTTCCTTCCAAATTAAAAGGTAAAAATATCCCAATACTAATTCCTGCAGCAATAGATCAAGATCCATATTGGAGAATAACTCGAGATGTTGCACCAAAACTTGGTTACTATAAACCTGCAGCGATTCATTGTAAGTTCTTCCCAGGTTTAGCAGAAGGAGGAAAGATGTCCGCTTCAGAGCCAGATTCGTGTATTTTTACTACTGATACTCCAAAATCTGCCAGTAAGAAAATCATGCGTTCATATACTGGTGGTCGAGCTACAGTTGAGGAACAGAAAGAACTCGGTGGGGAACCAGATAAATGCAATGTTTACTGGTATGAGTATTATCTCTTCGAACCCGATGACAAGAAAGTTGAAGAACTGAGAACAAACTGCCTTTCCGGAAAACTACTCTGTGGTCAATGCAAGAAAACTTTGGCTGAAAAGGTGGAAATATTCGTAGCCGAACATCAAGAAAGAAGAAACAAATTTACTGATGAAATGATTGATAAGATGATAATTAAAGAATGAAATTTCATCCCTTATTTCCTAATATTGCATGAATATCGGTGTACATTTCCCTTTTCTAACAAAATCAATAATTTCCTTTATGGAATCAACTTTTTTAGGAAATTCTGTTGCCCAAGTGCCAACTTGAAATCTGTTATGGGAGTCACTACCACCAATACAAGGTAATCCCATTGATTCAGCTGCTTCCTTCGCTAAATCGTTAGCATGTTTTGATCTCAATCCATTTATCCCTATAGCATCTAGCTCAAGGTCATAAATCAAATCTCCTAAACCAAGTAATGAAAATGGGTGAGCAGCAACTGCTAAACCATTTTCTGAGTGAATAACTTCAATTACTTCGTCCGGTCTCAGATTTTGCGATGGAACAGCGGTAATACCATATGCTAAAATATCACCTTGAGCGGTAGAAATTTCGACTGATTCAGAAAAAATCCTCAAATGATATTTTGATTCCAATCCTTGCAAGATTCCTTTGGAAAAGTTCCCCATTGTATTATGATCAGTAATAGCTAATGCATTCACAACTCCATCTAACTCTATTAGAGTTTCCTCCAAAGTAAATGTTGAGTCCATAGAGTAATTTGTATGAATATGCATATCAACAAGAAAACCCCACCTTTTACTTCGAGAGGTTGCTTTTTTCACAAAAGATTGATTCATTTTCATACAGATCCACATATGGCAAAATCATAAGAAAACGATTCTGTTTCCACCTTGCTTTTTAGCTTTTCTCAAAGCCTTATGTGCGAGTCTTTGTGCTTGTCCTTTAAATAATCTTTTCGACCACTGATAGGGACCTGTTGGTCTTATTGGTGTATATGGACCTCTAGAAACACCGATACTTACAGAAGCATCACATCCACACTCAAAACCGGTTTCCCGTATTCTGCTGGCAATATATTCTAAATCAGAAACGATAACTTCATGTAACAAAGCTCCAGTCAGACGTAACATGCATTCTTCAGTTCCTCTTTTCTCATCTAGACCATAAATTACTTCTCCAACATGCTTTCTAATGAAATTAGAAATTAATTCAGTTAGAGTTCCAGTAATTTCATTTGGTCTGAATGCTACCCAACCTTGCTTTTCAGATATCTCTTTGAAGTTGTCTAAATCGACAAATATAATCAATTCTTCTACTGTTTCTAATGCCAATTTGGTCTTTTCACACCCAGCGAATAATCAAAAAAAGAATAACCTCTTAAATAATAAGTGTTTCTCGAATTCTCTTAACAGCAAGAATCTTCAACCAGTATAGCGTAGGGCTTCACTTGGAGGTATTTTCGAAGCTCGTCTTGCAGGTAAAACAGCTGCAACAATAGAAAGTACAATAGTAACAAAGGTGAACAGAGCAAGTGTTGCCCAAGGAATAATAAATTTGAAATCAAATTCAGTCAAATATTGTGTATACATACCATATCCTAGAATGAATCCATTCACAAAGCCAATCACTAAACCAACAAACGCTACTGCAAATATCTCCACAACAACCGCAGCTATTACTTCTGATCTTTGAAACCCTAAAGCTCGCATCATTCCAATTTCCCTTGTTCTTTCAGTAATACCACGTAAAGAAACCACAATTAAACCCAGAACACCAACTACTAGACCAAGTGAAACAAACGCTTGCATGAAACTCACTGACTGCGTGATAAGCTCCATAAAGGATTCCATTCTATCTCTAAGACACAAAGTATCGAAACCAAGTAATTTTGCTTCTATATTTCTACTTACTTCTAAATTTTGTTCCGTGGATAACCTTGGATTGGTTTGAATTAGATATGCACTGGGTTCATTAATACCTTGGAAAATAGTGGAGTTTTCACTTGCAAAGAGATAACTAGAAAACAACATAGAGTAGGATGTTGTCTCTACAAAAGCAATTACCGTATAATTACCTAAGGTTACTTCTTGTGTAACAGGATTAACTGACTCAAGTACGGTGATATTACTGCCAAGCTCTACATCTAATACATACGTTTTTCCTCCCTCATCAAACTCAAATTCCTGTAAAAGATTGGGTAAAATAATGTAATTTAATGTATTATCCATAGCAGCTACCCAGGGATCTCCGGTAATTCCATCCCAAACACTTTCAAATGGATATTCAGTCATCTCCAGAAATTCTTCATTAATTCCCCACATATCTGATGGAACAGGGAGTTCTTCAGTAATCGTCGTTGATTCGTTCGTCGCTGAAAAACGCAGATTTGCAAATGCTCCTAAAAGTGAAAGTTTGAATTTCATTCCCACGACTTTCACAATATTGGGGTCGGCATCTGTTATAATATCAATAGGATCACCCGTAATATTTAGAAAACTAAGATCAATTCCCGGTGAATATGCAATGATGTTTACTCCTCCTTCTTCTCTTTCAGCAAAGTCATCGAAACCCAAAGTAAAACTGCCCGTAAAAACAGCCAGAAAAACATTCATAGTTAAAATGACACCAAAGATTGCAAATGTTAACGCAGATCTGGTTCGTTTCTTCCCAACATAACGCATTGATACAATACCCATAGCACGCATTTTCTTAATTTGTTGAAAGACATCATTAAATCGATTTGAAATCCATTCTAGGTTTAAAGCAATAAAGATTATCGTACCAAATACTAATGCTAACATTCCAATGAGGAATGTATACAAAGCCCATTCATCATCAACTCCAATATTATTCATGAATGGATTTAGCAATAATACCGAAAGTAATCCAGTTGCCATCCAAGATAATGCAAATCCATTAAATGATATTCTTGAACCAATTATTCTTGATAAAGTGAATCCTAATCCGAATAGTAGTCCTAGTATACTACTTATGAATATCATCCAACGCCAATCAGGTAATGTATCAATTTTAAGTGATATTACAAATGCTCCAATAGATGCTAAAATCAAAAGTATCCCTAAGATTAGGGACCAGTTCCCGGTTTTTCGTCGAACCTGTTGTGTTTCAACCTCGTTTATTGTTTCTACTATGTCAATTCGCGAAGCTTTCCATGCAGGATAAAGTGCTGCTAGAAGAGAAATGAATATTCCAATAGCAAATGATATTAAAAATCCTCGAGGTTGAATAATTAAAGGTATATTTTTTAATATTGAACCTATATCTAGGAAATTTTCCAGAAGGAAAATTATCCCTTGTCCACTTAATACCCCTCCGCCAAGACCTAATGCGGATCCTATTCCTCCAAGAACCATGCTTTCAGTAATTAAAGATACGAGTAATTGTCTTTGCGTCATTCCTATGGCACGCATTATACCAATTGAACGTTGTCTCTCATCAATATTCATCAACGTTATATTTATGATTAACATAACACCAGAAATGATAATTAATGAACCAAATACATACAAAACAACTCGGAAATTACCGATAGAATCCTCAATGTCCCTAAATGCTTCTAATTTTTGAGCATCAACTTGGAATTTTCCACCTTCTTCTCCATAATGATATGCTAATCTTTCATGAATGAGATTCTTAACAAATGCAGCATTATCATTTCCCTTAGTTGTGCTGATAATGATATTGTTTATACCTAAACTGGTTGCTTTGAATAATACTTGTAGATGGCTTAATTTCATAAAAATTACATATCCAGTATTAATGACACCTTTACCTTCAACTTTAGCTATTCCTTTAACATTCAATGTCTCAGTATTTAGAATCCCACTGACATTTGTGTAGAGAATTGACATTAGATTTACATTAGGCATAACCAATCTTTCGTCTTCTTCCTTGAAGTTAATAACATCTTCTGCTAAAAGATTGCCAATTATACACTCAGCAGATAGTAATTGATCACCACTATACTGAAGTTCTAGATCATTAAAATCAAAATCATTATTCCCAAATGTATCATCCGGTATTAACTGTCCAAAAGGCTCATCTAATGTTTCATCTATTCCAATAATCGTAACAAAAGGCTCTGTCTGTTCCGTTGCAGACGAAATAGCGATAACTTGTGATGTTATTCTCGGAGCCATTGCATCCCAATAGGGAAATAATTCCCAATCTAATTTTAGTTGTTGATAAACACTATAGTCAAAAAATTCCGGTATATATTCGCCTTTTTGTATAACTATATCTGCATCACCATATCGCAGACTTACAGTTTCTTGCATAGCGTTCACAAGAGAATCAGTAGCTATTTGTACACCTGCTAAAAGTGAAACCCCAATAAGTATGCCGATAGTATTTATGAGGTTCTTCAGTTTTCGACGACTGATACCTCTTAATGCATGTTTTATGGCATACAGCATTCGTTTCACACCACAACGTTAAGATATCTATATTGTAAAAATATCATTACGAGTTTTTTAATTTGTGGTTATACTAAATTAATCTTTTGAAAGCAATTTACTTAGAATTGTTCATACCTCAAAAGATTTAATCTCAAAAAATCTACTGATATTTATGCTTCAAAACTAAATTTAATATAAAAGTAACATTTAGTGTAAAGAAGTGTAAATGAACTGGTGTTAGAAATGAGTGAACCAAAAGACAAAGAAGCGGAGATCACAAAGTTTCCAGGCATAGCAAGTCTGTCTCTTTCAGTCACCCCAATAAGTGAAAAAGATAATTTCGAAGTGATTGAAGCAGTTGTCAGAATTTATGACGATAATAATGAACTAATTATGCAACATAAAGCAAGATCATTATTTTCAATTGCTAAAGCTCTGAAGATGTTTATACAGAATAGAACAAATTTGCCTATAAATGACAGGAGACTAGCTGTTTGGTGTGCGATATATTTTGAGAAACTTGGCATAAAACTTGGAGAGGAAGAAGCATACCAGATAATCAAGAAAGCTTCTCAAGCTTTAGAAAAACTTTCACGAGTAACCATTGAGCATGTTGAAGCATCTGATCTGGTCTCAATTGAAGTTGATGTTTTAGCAAATCAGATACCTTTGAAATCTGATCATCTTTTATCAGAGGATGAATTATATGATATGCTTGAAAAGCATCAGACACCTGTTTCAAATACCGTTCTCAGAAAAATCTCCTATAAGAATAGTGGAGGAATAGAGCACAAAGACAAATTGAATCTAGAAATAACTCCTTCAGAGAAAATTCTTGAACATAACCTTGTTGCTTCTTTTAAGAATGAGACTGAGCATAAATTAGAAAATGTAATAGTTTCAGATATTATCCCTTACCTTTACAAAATAAAAGACGTTACTTGCAAAGAAGGCGGAAAACACAAACAAGAACTTGTTGAAGGTGGCTTGAAAATCACTTGGAAAATCTCTTCCCTTCCTCCCAGTGGAGAAGTAAAAGCATTTTACGCTTTAGAAAAAAGAATTCCTAGAACAATTATGATACGAAAGGGAGAGGAAATTCGCATAGTTCAAGATTATAATTCATTGCTAAAAGAAGAAGATGAAGATGGAAACGTGAGAACTTATTTCACATCAGAAGTCTTAAACTTATTACCAGTAACTTTGGATGAATTATTTATTAGAGATTTAATTCCATCTGAAATGCAGTTAACAGAAGAAACGATTACTGATGAAATGGAATTCATAGATTTTGGATTAAAATATGGTATGAACATACAACAAAATCTAATAAATGTTGAAAGTGGAACAAAGTTCCTACAAAAATATATCATAAAACCATCTCCATTAATTTGGAGAACAGATTTATCAATTCCAATAAAAGATGAATCTATTATGATTTCAAAAATAATTGAAAAAGCACCCAAAGAAAACAACTACATTTGTACAATTATTTCTTCCACATCTGTTCCATGTACAATAACAAATGAAGTTGAAAGTGGGTTGGTAGCTGCTGAATTCCTCCCCTCAGAGCTAACCCCTGGTGATGAAAAGGTAATGTCATGGGATATAGACAAGAAATTCTCAGTTTCATTTGTTCTTAAAGGTAATTTATCACGACAGATAAATTCGCCAAAAGTAATAATAAACGGAAAGGAACACGTTGTAAAGACAAGTGAAATTGGTAATGTAAGAAAAAGTAAGATCACAACACTACCATTCACTCATGTAGCAATGTTTAGAAAATTCTTAAGAGAAATGTGAGTATGGAAAATAACCAACTAAATGATTATTTTCCCTTTCTTACCTCATTGAATTGAATATTATATTTCTTTGCGGATTCCTTTAGATTTTCAGAGTAAAGGATTGCTCGCCCAACATTGAGTAATACATTTTCTCCTCCAAACTGAATTACTTTCTTAAGATCACCTTGCTGTTTACCTATACCAGGAATTAACATGACTACATCATTTCCCGCTAATTCTCTGATTTTCTCAAGGTCATTAGCTGTTACATGACCAGTAGCACCCACAACAATTCCATCACCATTTAGTTCATTCATTTTTTGTGCAATAAACTCAAATCCTTTTTTCCCTTCAATTTCTGCGTTTTTCATAAAGTAGATTGCATCTGGATTGGACATTAGTGTAAGAGTAATTAATCCCATCCCTACTTTGTGAGCGGAATTTAAACTCTCAGCAATATTGCCAGCAAAAGGGGAATAGGTAACTGCATCGAATCCCATTTCATTCATCCAATAGAAACCAGAATCATTTGTTGAACCAATATCTCCTATTTTCTGATCTAAAATAGAAATTAATCCTTGGTCATGAACCATTTTATTCATTTTTTGATAGGATTTTAATCCCATATGGAATATATATTGATTATTCGGTTTTATAGCACAACAATAATCTTGAACACTCTCAAGAAATTCTTCAAAAAAAGCCATGATTCCTTCTTCAACAGATTTATTATCTTTGAAATATTTCTCAGACAATGTGTTTTTCTCTCGTTGATTGGGAATTGCTGGATCAAACCCAGCACAGAGAATGGAATTCTTCTCATCTCTGGCTTTTTGATATTTTCTCAAGAAATCTTTATCATAATTTGCCAATTTTATCAAAGACTCCTTTGTCTAAAGTTTTCAACAGAATATGTTGTTAATATGCTTTTCGTGTATGAATTTTTCGCAAAAAAAACAGAAATGACTTTAGTTCACTTTTTAAATGAAGACTTTTGTTTTTATTTACTTCATAAATAGCAATGCTTAATTTACACCTAGTTGAAACTTATATTGTGAACAAAAATGAAAATCAGAATAATCGGTTTTGTAAAAAAATACTTTGGATTCGAAGAAAAAGAAGTTAATTTCGAAGGAAAAAAACGATTAGACGAAATTCTTGATTTCACAGATGTTCCTATTAATCTTATGGCTGTAATAATTAATGAAAAAGCGGCTAAAATTGATCAAGAAGTTGAGACTACCGATAAAGTAATTATAACTCAAATTGTTGCTGGTGGCTGATTACTCATTCTTTAATTCAAACACAAATCATTTTGTTTGAAAACCTAGATTCCTCTGAGTTTTTTAAAAATAAAGAAGAAGGAAAGAATTAGATTTATTTAACGTGTTGAGCTACTTCTTTCTCAATCCAGGTCTTAATGTCAGCTTCACCGAAAACGAAGTCTTCTTTCAAATCAGCTTCAAGATCCTTGGGTTCAATAATAGCTATCCAACCGGTTCCATAAGGATCATCATTAAGTAATGAAGCATTTTTCTTTAATTCTTCATTGACCTCTACAATTGTACCATTTATTGGACATTTCAGACTGCCAACATATTTTCCACTTTCAATTGTCCCCATACTCTTACCCTTAGGTCGTTCCTTACCAGGTGGTATAAGTCTCACGAAAAGTATTTTTCCTGCAAGTTTTTGTCCGAAATCGTCAAATCCAACTCG